>JANWJU010000061.1 GCA_025451775.1 Terriglobales bacterium | reverse complement strand
TTGTCGATCAGGGAATTCATGAATTGATCGACGGTGCGGCGTGCGATGTAGCGCGGCCAGTAGGCGAACCCGCCCACGGCCAGGAGGATGATCACGATACCGGCGATCACGATGTTGCGGCGGATGCGGTCCCGCCGCTCATTGAACTGAGGTGCGTCCAGCAGTGTCATAGTCCTATTTCACCACGCTTGTGACCGGGCTTGTGAGCAGTCGCGCCGGCGGCCGGCCGCGTTCCAGCGCGAAGCCGATGAGGCGGTCCAGCAGCTCGGAAAACCCAACGCCGCTCGCCGCCCAGAGTTTGGGGAACATGCTGATGGGCGTGAACCCTGGCAGGCTGTTGATTTCGTTCAGCCACACCTTGCCGGTACCCCGTTCCAGGAAGAAATCGACGCGCGCCAAATCCCGGCATTCGGTGGCCTGAAAGGCCTGGATTGCCAGCCGCCGGACGCGCTCGGCCACCCGCGCGCTGACCGGAGCTGGCACCAGCGTGCGCGAGCCGGCGTCGCTATACTTGGCGTCGTAATCGTAAAATTCCCGGCCGGCGATGATCTCGCCCGGCACGGACGCCAACGGGGGATCGTTGCCCAGCACCGCGCACTCGAGCTCGCGTCCCTCGATGCCTTGTTCCACCACGATCTTCTCGTCGTATCCTGACGCCAACGTTATGGCCGGCGCCAACTCGCCGCGGTGATGGACCTTGCTGATGCCGACCGAGGAACCCAGGTTCGCGGGCTTGACGAACAGCGGATAGCTGAGGTCCCGCTCGATGCTCCGCACCACCGCCTGCGGATGGCGCTCCCACTCGGTACGCAGCACGCGGCGGTAGGGCCCCACCGGCAGTCCAGCCTCCCGGAACAGGCGCTTCATCACGTCTTTGTCCATGGCCACGGCCGAACCCAGGACGCCAGCGCCGGCGTAGGGCACGGCCGCCAGTTCGAGGAAGCCCTGGACGGATCCGTCCTCGCCGAAAGGACCGTGCAGGATGGGGAGAATGACGTCCAGCCGCGGGGCGCCGTCACCGGCAGTGCGCAGCGCCGGCGGGCCGGCGGCGGCAACGGCCGCGGGTTGCGGCGGCAGCAGCAGCGCCGCGCCCTGCGTCAGCACGGCGGCCGGGAGCATTCCAGCCCGCCCTAGCCGCCAGCGCCCCTCCCGAGTGATGCCGATCGGAATCACCTCGTAACGCTTCGGGTCCAGAGCCGCCAGCACCGCTGCCGCCGAGACCAGCGACACCTCATGTTCGCCGCTGCGGCCGCCGAACACCACCCCCACCCGCAATTTCGCCATGCCCAAAGTCTAACAGTCCCAAGCTGGGGCTCACGGGGCTCACACGCCCACGGGCTGCGAATCTTTATGGCGTTTCGGCCGGCGGTTGGAGGCCAGAATCTTCTTGCGCAGGCGCAGCGATTTCGGCGTCACCTCGACGAACTCGTCATCGGCGATAAACTCCAGCGCCTGTTCCAAGGTCGGCGCGCGGAACGGCACCAGGCGGATGGCTTCGTCGGCGACGGAAGCGCGCATATTGGTCAACTTCTTTTCCTTGGTCGCGTTCACGTCCATGTCGCCTTCGCGGGCGTTTTCGCCCACGATCATGCCCTCATACATCTCCACCCCAGGGCCCATAAACAGCGTGCCGCGCTCCTGAATGTTGTTGAGCGCGTAGGTGGTCGAGGTTCCAGCCCGGTCTGCGATCAACGCCCCGGTGGGCCGTGCCGCCATCTCGCCCTGGTAGGGCACCCAGCCAGCGAACAACGAGTGCAGCAGCGCCGTACCCCGCGTTTCCGTCATCAGCGCGCCGCGCAACCCGATCAACCCCCGCGCCGGGATTCTGAACTCCATCCGTACCCGGCCCGAACCGTGGTTCACCATCTGCATCATCTCGCCCCGGCGCGCGCCCAACTTCTCGATCACCACGCCGACGTAAGCCTCCGGGCAATCCACCACCACCTGCTCCTGCGGCTCCATTTTGCGCCCGTCCTCGATTTTGAGCACGATCTCCGGCTTGCCCACCATGAGCTCGTAGCCTTCGCGGCGCATGGTCTCGATTAAAATCGCCAACTGCAACTCGCCCCGCCCCAGCACCCGGAACGCATCCGCGCTCTCCTGCGGCTCGACCCGGATGGAGACGTTGGTCAGCAGCTCCCGGTCCAGCCGCTCGCGCAAATGCCGCGAGGTCACGAACTCACCCTCCCGCCCCGCCAGCGGCGAGGTGTTGACGGTGAAAATCATGGCCAGCGTGGGCTCATCGATCAGGATGGGCGTGCGCACCGATGGGTTGTCGGGATCGGTGACCGTCTCGCCAATCTGAATGCCTTCCACCCCGGCCAGCGCCACGATGTCGCCGGCGACGACCTCCTCGGTTTCCTCCCGCTTCAACCCCCGGAAGGTGTACAGCTTGGTAATGCGGGTGCGCACCATCTGCCCGTCCAGCTTGGCAATACCCACGTCGGCGCCGAGCCGCACCCGGCCGTGGAACACGCGCCCGATGGCGATGCGGCCCAGGTAGTCGCTGTAATCCAGGTTGAGGACTTGTAACTGCAGGGTGGCGTCGGAGTCGGCGGCCGGCGCGGGAATCGACTTCAGGATCGCTTCAAACAGCGGCCCCAAATCCGTGCCCGCTTCATCCGCCTTGAGGCTGGCCGTTCCAGTCTTGGCGTTGGTGTACAGCACCGGAAAGTCCAACTGCTCCTCGGCGGCGTCGAGGTCAATGAACAGATCGTAGATCTCGTTCAACACCTCGGCCGGACGCGCGTCCTGGCGGTCGATCTTGTTCAGCACGACCACCGGCGCCAGGTTCTTGCGCAGCGCCTTCTGCAACACGTACCGCGTCTGCGGGAGCGGGCCTTCGCTGGCGTCCACCAACAGCACGACGCCGTCCACCATATTCAAGCCGCGCTCGACCTCGCCGCCGAAGTCGCTGTGGCCCGGCGTATCCACAATATTGATCTTGGTGTCGTGGTAGAACAACGCCGTGTTTTTGGCCAGGATGGTGATGCCGCGTTCCCGCTCCAGGTCGTTGGAGTCCATGACCCGATCCGTGACGGCCTGATTGGAGCGGAAGATGCCGCTTTGGCGCAGCATGGCGTCCACCAGCGTGGTTTTGCCGTGGTCAACGTGAGCGATGATGGCGATATTGCGTATGGATGGCAAAGGCAGCGGCTTCCAGAGGGCCGTCCTTTCAGTTTAGCATTCAGGGTTCGCGCGACCCTGCCATGGGCAGCCCTCAAGCGATCAGCCGAGGTGGACCTGCGAATCGTGGAGAACCCTTCAGGCGGCCCGGCTGGCGGGGCGGAACCGCCAGCGCTGCCCGGCGAAGTACCGTGCCCAGGCGCTGGGCGTGGCATGAAAGTTGGGGCTGACGCACACACGCCGCAGCGCGAACGGGGAATCGCCGGCATCAATCAGACCGCCGGCGCATGCCAGGCAGCAGCGGTAACCCGCCCTTCGCACCGCTTCGGCCGCGGCGGCGCCGCAATCGCTGGGTTGTCCGAAGGGAAAGGCAAAGTCGACGATCTCCTCGCCGAGCTCCGCCTCCAGCCGCTGCTTGGAGCTTCCCAGCTCCAGGTCCAATTCCGGGGCGGCGAGGGCCGACAATCGCGGGTGGGAGACGGTGTGGGAGCCGATGCCAAACCCGGCTTGGTGCAATTCGCGCACTTGCGCCCAACTCATCATGCGGGGCCGGACGGGAAGCGTGGCGTCCCAAGGAAAGCGGCGTTCGGTTCCGATATAGCCGGTGGTGACAAAGAAGGTCGCCGGCAGGTCCAGCGCATCGAGGATGGGAGCGGCAATCTCGGCATTGTCGGCATAACCGTCGTCGAAGGTGATGGCGATGGTGGCTTGGGAGCCGGGGTCGCCGTGAGCGAGCCGGGCGAGCAGCCGGTCCAGGCTGAGCACCTCGTAATGGTCGCGCCAGTACCGGCAGAGCTCGGCGAAAACGGCGGGGGGATACGAGAGCTCGTCCCGGCTCCCATCCCAGACCCGGTGGAACGTGGCCACGCAGTAGGGCCAGGGCGCGCCCCGCATGGTATCCAAAGCCCGCCAGGCGCGCACGACCGCTTCTTCCCGTAGAGGCAGCCTGGAGATGCCACGAGCAGAGCGGGCATCCTCCGCCGCCAATCGAAGCCCGCCCTCAAGCGACCAGCGCCGGGGCCCCCAGCGCGCAGCGCAGGGGTGGCAGCGGGAGCGACCAAGCGAAAAGTGGCGAGCCACCCATTCCGCCGCGATCACGGTTGATCCCTCTCCGCACCGCTGGGTTGCAGGTTGGCGCCGGCTGGCGTGCCGCGGGCGGCACGGCGCTGCCGCCAGTCGCGCAGCCGCAAAAAGGTGCGGCCACGCCATGAGCAGGCGGCGCGGAGCGTCTGGCCGCTGCGCCCTTCAGAGGTCCAACGCGCCTTGTAGGTCTCTTTGCCGCGCAGGAAGTCGAACTCGTGCAGGCCGCGGCGGATGCAGTCCTCGATGGCCCAGCTGAGCAGCACCGTGCCCGGGCTGAGGTGTGTCCACGCGGGATCGAAACCGCTCTGGAAGTAGAGGAAGCGGCCGCCCGCTTCCAGACCATAGAGCGCCGCGATGGCGTGCTGATGCTGGCGCAGCAGGTAAAGGCGCGCTGCGCCGCGCGCGGCCAGCGCGGCCGCCGCCTGCAGGTGAAAGCGGCGCAACTCTGGAGCCTGGAACAGGCCGCGGCTGTGCTTCTGCGCCCGGCGCAGATTATGCAGGCGAAACAGATCCGCCATGCCGGCGCTCACCGCTTGCGGGGTGGTGGCCTGCACCAGGACAACTTCGGGAGCCGCCTGCTCGAGGCGCCGCCGCCGCCGCCGGATCTCGGCCCGGAAGTTGGCGCTCTGCGCCCCCAGAAAGGCATCAAAACTCTCCGGCAGGCGCAGGTAGGGCATCCACTCGCCACCCTCGAGGTGCACGCCCGCGCAGGTCTCCGCCGTGGCGGCATGCGCGACCGCGCCCAAGGGGCGCACGCCAGCCAAGTGGATCAGATCCGGCCGCCCCCGCTGCGTGGCCGTGCGCAGCAGCCGCGCCGCCGTCTCCGGCGGCGCCTGCGGATGCAGCAGGCAATCCAAATCGTCGGCGTCGCTGCCCTGGCCCAGAAACTCGATCTGCACCAAGCCGCGCCGCCGCACCCGCTGCAGCGCCAGCAGACCGGCGAGCGATCCGTCCGCGAAGGCTTCGGCGGCGATCAGCGGGCGGGCGCGCGGCACTGCGGTTTCCACCCAGGCGCGCTGCCACTCCCAACTCAGAAAGGGGTTGGGCGGTTGACTGACAGCCGACAGTTGTTTCCAGCCGCGCTCCAGCGCGCGCATCTGCTCCCAGGTTTCGGCCACCATGACCGGTCGCGGCACCCGTCTGGGCAGCGTCCCGGCCGCGTTAACGGCCACGATGGTTGCGGACGGGGGCGCGGTCATAGGCGTGGCTCCATGGCATGAACGGTGGCGCTGGCGGTGGCGCGCGCCGCCGGGGCCACCGTGGCGTGGGCCAGGGGGCGGTTCTCCTCCAGCGCCGGCGCCGCGGCCTCTGGCCGGGGGCGGTTCCAGCCCTGCCGTATTTGGGACCACGCATTGCGCACCACGTGCGGATAACGGAGTTGCAGGACGGCCGCGTAGAGGGCCATGCCCAGCGGCACCATCAGCGCCAGCTCTGGCCGCGGGCCCCACGCCGACAGCCGCGCCCGCACGAGCATCAGCCCGCCCCCCATCACCGCCGTCGCCTCCAGCGCGGGTGCGAAGCAGGTCCAGAGGTCGCTGGGCATGATTTTCAAGTAGCGTGCAATGAGGTAGATATGCAGCAGCGTGATCGCCGCCCGGGTGACCACCTGGCCCCACGCCACCCCCACGATGCCCCCCCAGTGCGCCCCTAGAATCAGATCGGGCGGCAGCAGCAGCCACCAAGCCAGCGTGGTTTTGGTCAACACGTCGGGACGCCCGATGGCTTTATAGGCATCGCCAAAATGTTGAGCGAGACAGCGCACCCCGGCGTACAGCGCTAGAATTTCCAGCACCGGTATCGAGGGACCCCAGTGCCAACCGTAAAGCCCCAGCACGATGGGGCGGGCCAGCACGGCCAGGCCCGCCGCCACCGGCAGCGTCAGCAGCGCCGTGTAGCGCGCGGTGTCGATGACCGTGAGGCGCAGCGCGGCGCGATCGCCCTGCAGGCGGCTGAAGGCGGGAAACACCACCCGGGTGATGACGTTCAGCACGCTCAGCAACAGCACCTCGGGGATGCGGAACGCCAGCGTGTAGAATCCCAGCCAGGATTCGCTCAGCATGCGGCCGATGGTGAGCGTATCGAAATTGGTGAGCAGCACGCTGCTGGTGTCGAGCAGGTAAATGTGCTGGGCGTAGCGGAACATGCGCCGCGCCACCCTTCCATCCCAGCGCGTCGGCCAGCCCGGGCGCCACGGCGTCACCCACCACAACAGCGCCGTGCCCAAGGCGCTGCCCAGCACCTGGCCCCAGATCAGGCTCCATACGCCCCAGCCCAACAGCGCCAGCACCACCCCGGCGCCACCCTTGATCGCCGATGCTCCCACGTCGGGCAACATTTTTCGCCGGAACGAGAGACGGCGCCGCAGCAGCGTATCGTGGGTGTTGCCCAGCGCCGTCAACACCAGCGTGATGGTGAGCGCGCGCAGCATGGGCGCCAGGCTGGGCTCGTGGAAAAATCCCGCCAAGGCGGGGGCGAAATACCACCCCGCCACCGTCTCCAACACCGAAGTGGCGGCCGTCAGCCAGAAACAGATCCGTGCGGCCGCATCGACCTCCCGCTCTTCGAAGATCAAGGCGCTGGTCAGGCCCAGCGTGCCGAAGATCTCGAGCACCAGGATGGCCGACATGGCGAGCGCCATCGCCCCAAACGCGTCCGGAGCCAGCAAACGCGCCAGGATCATGATCGAGCCAAATACCAACAGCTTGCCGGCCACATACGAGCTCGAGGCCCAGAACAAGCCGTTCAGGATGCGTTGTGCGTCCATGGCTGGCCGGGGAGGTGGCTCGCCACTTTTCGCTGGGTCGCTCCCGCTGCCACCCCTGCGCTGCGCGCTGGGGGCCCCGGCGCTGGTCGCTTGAGGGCGGGCTTCGATTGGCGGCAGGGGATGCCCGCTCTGCTCGTGGCATCTCCAAGCTGCCTCCACGGGAGATGGAGGTGGCCCGGGGACTGGGCCGGGGGCGGCGGCTGGAGCCGGGGCGGGATCGATCGAGGCCGTCCCGGCGGGACGTGGGACCCGCTGCCACAGCGCTGGCTGACTGCGGCGCAGATACCGCCAACCGCCGCCGAGAGAGGCCAACTGTGCCAGGCAAAAAAAGTACAGGGCCTCGGCCCCGCCCAGACTCCATCCCCGCCACCGCGCCCCAGCCGCCAAGGCGATGGCGGCGCAGGCTGCCGCCTGCAGCCATGCCAAGCCCCGCACCAGTACCGGCACCATTCCCGGGGGCGCGGCCAGCAGCACCAGGCCGGTGGCCATGGCGCTCACCATCCATAGCGCCGAAATGGGGCGCAGCACCTGGTGAAATACCACCTCCAGGCCCCGGCCCCACCCCAGTCCGCGCCAATCCTTCCGCAAGCTGGCCAGCCCGCCCCAGCGCGCTGCCGCCATCCGCTTCCGCCGCTCCCATTCCGCTCCGTCGTTCAGCGCCGCCGTTTCCAGCGATCGCGCCTCCGGCGCCGCCACCACCCGCTCGCCCCGCGCCAATACCCGGAACACGTGGTAAATGTCGTCACCCACCAGCCGCTCCAGCGGCAGCGGCGTGAAGCCCGACCGGCGCAGCGCCAGGATCTCTCCGTAGGCCGAGACCGCCGAGCCCGCGCGCGATTCCTGCCGTGTCAGCCACGCCTCATAGCGCCAGTAGACGCTCTCGCCGCCCTCCGCGCCCTCCGCGCTGCCGGTGGTGCTGACCGACTTTTGCCCAATCACGGCGCCCACACTGGCGTCGGCAAACGGGGCCGCCAAATGGCGCAGGGTGGCGGGCGTGAAGCGGTTGTTGGCGTCGGTCAGAACAATGATCTCGCCCCGCGCCGCTTTCACCGACCGGTTGATCGCCGCCGCCTTGCCCCGCCGCTCGCGCGCGCTCAGCAGGTGCAGCGGGCACGGTCCGCCTTCGGCCATCAGCGCTCGCGTCACGCTGGCGGTGCCGTCGTTGGAGCCATCCTCGCCCACCAGGATCTCCATCCGTCCGGCCGGATACTGCTGCGCCCACAGGTTTCTCACCCGCGCTTCAATGTGGCCGGCCTCGTTGTAGGCCGAGATGATGACGCTGAGGCGGGGCCACTGCTCGTCGGGCGCCCCCAGCGGCGTTAACTTTGGGTGGTAAGGACGCCAGCGCGCCCACACCCCCACCGCGAGCGGGTATCCCAGCCAGATGATGCCCAGCAGCACCAGGCTGAGCTCGAACCCGAGCGCGTCCATACGCCACGCCCAGCGCGGCCCCAGCGCGCCGGCCGCGGCCACCGCTGCCGTCACCGTCTTCATCACCGCCTGCGCTCCGAGAGCCGGGTTCAAGCCGCCACCTCATGGGTCACACCCCAGACAGCGAGTAACTGCGTGACGCTGGTGCTCAATTCGAACTCCTGTTCCACCCGGCGCCGCGCCGCGACTCCCAGGCGCTGCCGCAGTCCGGCATCCTGCAGCCGCGCGGCCGCCGCCGCCAGCGCGCCAGCGTCGCCGGGAGGCACCAACAGCCCCTCGACACCATCCTCGATCAGCTCCGGAATGCCGGAGATGCGGCTCGCCACCACCGCCCGCCCCGCCGCCATCGCCTCCATCAACGCCACCGGGATGCCCTCCATCTGCCCAGTGCGCGGCATCACAATGCTGGGCATGACGAACACGTCCGCCCACGCCAGCGCCGCGCGCACCTCGTCCTCGTCGGCCGGGCCCGCCAGGTGGACGCCGCCGCCGGCGGCGGACGCGAGCCCCAGGCGGTGAATCTGCGTGCTCAACCCCGCCTGCAGTGGCCCGCCGCCGATGATGCGGCACTCCCAGCGCTGACCAGCTTGCTGCAGCAGCGCACACGCCTCGATCAAATGCCGGTGGCCTTTGTAGGCCTGCAGCGACCCCACCGCCAGCAGCCGCAGCGGCCGGACCGCAGCCGCCGGCAAGGCCCGCGCCGCCGCTGCCAGCGGCATCACCTCGACGCCGCAGTGCACGACGGCGATCTTGCCTTGCACCGCTTCCCGCTCCGCCGCCGGCACGGTAGCCAGCAGATGGGTACGGTTATAGCGGCTGATGGCCACCACGCGCTCGGCGGCCGCAAGCTTCTGCGGGAGCATCGCCTGATGGCAGAAGATGTCGTGGGCGTGGACCGTAAAGCTGAACGAGACGCCTGTGAGCCGGTGCGCTACATAGGCCACCAGCGCCGGGTGGGTGGCGTAATGCGCGTGCAGCCGCTCGACGCCGTCCGCCTCCAGACGAGCCGCGATGGCCACGGCTTTGCCCCAGTAGGCGACCGCGCCCAGCCACAGGTTCAGGTCCTGGCGGTTATGCCAGAGCGCGGCCGCGAGCGTCGCCAGGTACGCTCGCGGCCGGCGCCGGAGCCAGTGCGCGTGAGCGCGCAAGTTCACCCACCCCGGCACCACCACCCGAGCCCGGAGGCGGGCCGCCCGCGGATGCCGCTTGCTACCCGCAACCACCCGCAGCGCGTAGACGTTCACCGTATGTCCCTGGCGTTCCACTTCCCACATTTCGCGCAAAATAAACGTCTCGCTGAGGAGCGGGTAACGCGAGAGGATGTATCCCAACGTCATAGGCGGTGTGGCTGGCCGGGTAGCGGTCTTGCTGTCTGATGCCGCCGACCAAAGCAGCATTGCTTGGCGTTAGTACTAAAAGCGCCGGACTTCCTGCCGTGGCGAACGTCACCATTACCGGCACAACGTTTCAAAATAGGATTAAGCTCGCATCCCAACCGGCGCCGGGGCCGTGTGCACCGCCGCCGGCGCCCAAGCCGCCAGCATGGTTTGCGCTACCGTGTCCCAGTTGTGGCGCGTGGCGGCCAACTCCAGCGACCGTTTGCCCATCTGCGCGCGCAGCCGCTTGTCCCAGGAGAGACGCTGCAGCGCCGCCGCCAGGGCGGGTGCATCGCCGGCCGGAACCACCAAGCCGTTGCCGTCAATCACTTCGGGCAGGCTGCCGGCATCGCTGACGATCAGCGGGCGGCCAAAGGTGAGCGCCAGATGTGCGACCCCGCTCTGCGAGGCGGCGCGGTAGGGCAGAACGACGATGTCGGCCCGCCGGAAGTACCAGGCGATCTCCTCGGTGGGCACGTACCGCTCGTCCCAGCGCAGCCACGCCTCCACGCCCAGGCGCGCCGCCTCCGCCCGCCACGCCTGGGGACGCACGCCTGCCATGGGCCGGCCGGCCACCCACGCCACCGGGCGGCGCTCGGGCGGAATCGCCGCCAGCGCCTCCACCAACACGCCCACACCTTTGTATGCGCTGAGGCTGCCAAACAGCAGCGCTACCGGGCGGCCCGGCGGCAGCGCCAGGCGGCGGTCCCACTCTTCCACTCCGGGATCGGGTCCGGCCTGCTCCGCCACCCAGGTTTGGTTGCCGTGCGCGATCACCCGCGCCCGCACCCCGGTGCGCTGTTCGAGCTCGCGCGCGAGCGTCTGGCCGTGAACAAACACGGTATCGAACTCCCGCGCCAACTGCCGCCGCCACGCCGGATCCCGCACCAACGCTCCGGGCCGGTTGCGCTCGAAGGCCACCACGTTGTGCCAGATGTCGGCCAGGATCCAAGGCCGTGGCTGGTGTTGAGCCAAGCGGTGCAGGCGGCGCACAAACCAGGCATCGCAGGCGTGCTCGAGGTCGTTGAGCAGCACCACCGCGGGTTGCTCGCGCTGCGCCACGCGCAACACCTGCCACCAGGCGGTGACGTAGCGCAAGCCGCGCCAGGCGCGCCGCAAGTGCCGGGGCATCCAGGGCGAGCTGGCGTGCGGCGTCCAGGTCCACAACTCGGCCAGCAGCCGCGGCCCGGCGGTGCCGGCTTGGCAACCCGCCGCGAAGCCGGGTTCGGGGCGCCGGCCGGTGAGCAGCATCACGTCGCGCTCCGGCGCCTGGCGCGCCAACGCCTGGGCCAGTTGCCAGCTATAGTGCACCCCTCCGCCACGAGCAAAGAACTCGACCATCAGAATGCCGCGTTCGCGCCGCGCACTTCTCATCCTTGTGTTCATCGAGGACCTCCCGGTACAGCCCCAGCAGCCGCTGACGCCACGCCGGCTCACTGTAGTGATCGCGCGCCCGCTGAGACGCCGCCTCCCCCATCCGGCGCCGCACGGCATCGGCTGCGGCGCCGCTCAACTCCACTGCCGCCTGCGCCAGTGCGGCGGCATCGCCGGGCGGGACTAGGATTCCGCTGCCGCCCAGCACTTCGGCAATCGCCGGCAGCGCCGTCGCCACCACCGGCAGCGCGGCCGCCATCGCCTCCATCACCGCCGTGGGCTGGGCTTCTTCGAGCGATGGAAACAGGAACACATCGCTCAGGCGCAGCCATGTGCCCACGTCGGTGCGCGCACCGGCGAGATGAATCTGCGCCGTCCAGCGGCTGGCGGCGGCCGCCGCCTGGAAGGCCGCGAACTCGGGTCCGCCGCCCACCCACACGAAGCGGGCGTGAGGCAGCGCCGGCGCCATCTGCTCGACCGCCTCCAACCAACTGCGCCAGCCTTTGCGGGCGCGTACCACCGCCCCGGTGGTGAGCACGAACGCCTGCGCGGGCAACCCGCGCGCGTGGCGGGCGGCGGCGGGCGCCTCGCCCTCGCCAGGTGGAGCGTTGGGCGGGGCGACGCCATTGCCGATGACCACCGCGCGCTCGGCGCGCGTGTCCCAAGCCGCGCGCTGCGCCTCGCTCACATAAACGACGCGCGCCGCCCTCCGCCGGCTGGCCCGCTCCAGCCGCGCCGCCCACGCCTGGCGCCGCGACGGCTCCGGGCTGGGCCCCAAGTGCACCGTGGTCACATGCGGCACCCCCAGCCAGCGGGCCGCCGCCCCGCCCCACACGGTGGCATAGCGCAAATGGGTGTGCACCAGCTCCGGCCGCAGGCGGCGCAAGGCGCCGACCAACCCGCACCAGGCGCCGGCGTCCCGTAGGCTGTGCATGTGCAACTGCCGGGCGGCTGCCGCGGCCGGTCCCAACTCGGGTCCCCAAATCCGGCCCAGATCCCCGCCGCCGGGCGCTGGCCGCAGGGCGACGATGTTCACCTCCCACGCCGGCGGCGCGGTGGCGGCGAAGCGCAGCGCCAGGCGCTCGGCGCCGCCGGGTTGCAGGGCATCCAGAATCCAGACCACGCGGTGGGCGGTGGCGGGGTGAGCCATCAGGTCTCCTTAGCCTTCCTTTTGCGTTTCCGTTTAAGTCTCCTGGGCGTGTCTCCTGCGCGTGTCTCCCGATGGCAGGGCCGAAGCGCGTGGCCTCAGTGCGAGCTGACCGGAGCCGGCGCCAGCCTGGAGGGGGCGGCGGCCGGCGCCGGCGGTAACAAGGCGGGACGGGGACGGGTGGCGGCCGCGCCCCACACCGCCCGCCAGGTCTGCAATCCCCGCGCTTCGAAGGCGAAATCGCGCACTTGGCAACCCAACTCCCGCAGCGCTTGCACCACCTCCAAGCGGCGCTCGAAATCGCAGTAGAAGATCATGTAGCCGCCGCCGCCGGCGCCGTTGAGCTTGCCGCCCAGCGCCCCCGCCCGCCGTGCCGCCGTGTAGATGGCATCGACGCGCGGGTTGGACACCAGCGGCGAGGTGCGCTTTTTTCTCGTCCAGGCCTCGTGCAGCAGCGCCCCAAATTCGTTGAGGTGGCGGCCCAGCAGCAGATTCTTCATCTCCACCGCCAACTGCTTCTGCCGCCGCAGACTCTCCAGGCTGGAGCGCTCGCGGCGCTGGCAGCGCGCGCTTTGATCGGCGATGATGCCGTCGGAGGTGCGCGTCGTGCCGGTAAAGCACAGCAGGAGATTGTGCTCCAGTTCGTTGACCACATCGCGCGGCAGCCGCAAGGGGTTGACCACCACCTGATGGGGCCCGAATTCGATGAAGTTCCAGCCCCCGAACGCGGCCGCGTACTGATCCTGCATGCCGCCCGGGATGGCCAACTCCTGCCGCTCCAGCCGGTAGGCCATGGCCGCCACCTCGTCGTCGCCCAGCGCCAGCCGCCGCCACTCCTTCATCAGTCCGATGACGGCCACCATCAGGCTGGAGGAGGAGCCCAGGCCGGATCCGGGCGGGGCGTCGCTGTGCAGGAACATGTCGAAGCCGCCGCCACCGCCGCCGCCGAGGCGGCGGATTGCCGCCTTGGCCAAATCGAGCTGGCCGTCGTAGGCGAGCGCGGCGGGAGAGGCGAACTTCAGCGCCAGATTCAGGTCGGCCGAGCGCAGACTGATGGCGTCGCCCGGCGCGGGGGCGAGCGTGCCATAGGCGTAGAGGTTGATGGTGGCGCTGAGCACGCAGCCGCCGTCCAACTCGGGAAACGGCGGCACATCCGTGCCACCGCCGGCGAAGCCCAGGCGCAGGGGCGCGCGGGCGCGGATCACAACATTCGGCGCGGTCCAATCGGCTAAGGGAAGAGGTTGCATGCGGGATCCTTGGGCGAAAAATCTAGCCGACGCTGTGCAGTTGGCCGCTCCGCGGCGCCAGCGTCCCCGGGGCGGCATCGCCGGCGGCGCCGTCCAGCGCCATGGTTCCGCCCAGCGTGCCCAGCGCCAACAGCAGCAGGAAATGGCGAAAGTAGGCGCCGTGCAAGAACATGCTGAGCACGAGGTAGGTGGCGAGCGCCAACTCCAGCGCCCAGATCAGATCGGCGAAGTTCTCCGCGCGCAGGCGGCGCAACCGCCGCCTCCCCCGCTCCATCAGCGCAAAACTTGCCCACATCAGGAAGGCGAAGCTGGCGAGGCCCGCCAGGCCGGTTTCCGACGCGATCTGGATATAGAGGTTGTGGGGATCGCGCATGGTGGGATCGATGGCGAGTCCGGCGAGCGCCGAGTAGTGCTGGTAGTTGTCCGGGTAGTTGCCAGGCCCCACGCCCAGCAGCGGATGCTGGAGAAACATCAGCGTCCCGGAGTAGTCGGCGTTGAGCCGCACCTGGAACGAACTGTCGGGCAACTGCAGACGGCGCACCTGTCCGAACTCGGTCAACGTCGCCAGCCGGGAGAAGAACGACTGCGGCATCACCACGACTGCCGCCAGCAGCGCCGCCGCCGTGCCCGCCAGCACCCAGCGCCGGCGCGGATGCCGCACCATCAGTACCAGCGCCACCAGCGCCACGCCAATCAGGCTGGCACGCGAGTAGGTATAGAGCGTGGCCCACAACGCCACTGCCGCCGCCGTGAGCGCCCCCGCACGCCGCCACCTCGAGGCGCCGCGCTCGATCGCCTGCATCAGCGCCAGCGGCAGTGCCGCCACCAGCACCATGGCCAGGAAGTTGGGGTCGCCCATGGCGCCGCCCAACCGCCATCCGAACTGCCCCGGAACAATCTCCTTGTAGAACCGCGAGCCAAAGCCCCAGAGCTGGCTGCTGGTCCCGGTCACGCCCTGGTAGATTACCGGCGCTCCCAGCAGCACCACCCCCAGCAGCACGGCGTTCACGCCCCAGCGCAGGGCGCGGGGCGTGCGCAACAGGTTGGTGACGAGGTAAAACACCACCAGCGCCTTGCCGTACTCGATTAGGGCGGCATGCGCCACCGCCGGGTCCATGGCGCCGGGCGTGGCCAGCGCCTGGGCAGCGCCGTAGGCCAGCATCGCCGCCAGCACCGGCCAGCGGCCGCGGCGGGGTTCCGAGATCAAAACATCCAGTGCCCCGGCCGCCGCCACCCCCGCCAGCGCCAACCGCAACACCCAGCCAAAGCCCCAAGTGTCGGTGACGACATCGGAGAGGTTCCAGTACACGATCACGATCAGCGCGCAGGCGCCCCAGGCGGGGTTGCGCAGCACCACCAGCGCCGCCCCCATCACCACCAGTGCCCCAGCCACGCTCAGCACCACGTGTGCCGGATAGCGCGCCGCCGCCTCCAGCACCGGTACGCCTGCCGCCAGCCCGAGCAGCCACCAGGCGAGCGCCGCCGGCCATGCCGTCGTCCATGCCGGCAGCCGGCTCGACCGCCATTCATTTCCGAGTCCTGTTAGCGTGGCCATGGTGTCCTCCCGGCGCCGCCTGCCTGGCCGGCGGCGTCCCCGCTCACACTGCGCCCCGTCCGCCAACCACGGCCTTGATGGTCGCCAGCAGCAGCCGCACGTCGAGCCCCAGCCGCCAGGCGCGCACGTAGGCCAAGTCCAGCCGCAGCCGCTGGTCGAAATCGCACTGCGCCCGCTCCAGCACCTGCCAGAGCCCAGTGATGCCTGGGGGCGTGGTCAGGCGTTCGGTGTGCCAGAGCTGGTAGTCGGCGACGCCAAAGTTGGTCGGTCGCGGCCCGACCAGCGACATTTCGCCCCGGATCACGTTCCACAGTTGCGGCAGCTCGTCCAGGCTGGTGCGGCGCAGCAGCCGCCCGACCCGGGTGACCCGCGGGTCGCGGCTGATTTTGAAATCCGGCCAAGGCAGCTCGTTGAGATGTTGCAGTTGCCGTTCCAGCGCGGCAGCGTTGACCACCATGGTGCGCAGCTTCCACATGCGAAAGCGGCGCCCGTGGGCGCCCACCCGCTCCTGGGTGAAAAACACCGGCCCCGGCGACTCCCAGCGCACCGCCAGCGCTGCCATCCCCACGAGCAGCGCCGCCAGCGGGCTGAGCAGCACGCACAGCGCCAGGTCGAGTATCCGTTTCGCCCGCTGCTGCCTCGCCGTCAGCTCGCATTGCCAGCCGCGTTCCAGTCTTCGGGCGCGCAGCCAGGCTGGATCCAGGCCCCGCGGGTAGCGTGCCGCCAGCGACGGCGCCATCCCCCGGGGAGCGGCGGCCGTGCCGGCAGCCCTGCTCGAATCCATGCTCGATTCCATGCTCGACGCCAGGCCGGATTCCAAACTCGAGTCGATGTTCGAATCCGTGCTGGCGCCGGCCTGGATGCTGGTCAGGCGGCCGCTCATGCCATCGCCTCCAGCAGCGCCTGCAGCGTGAGCCCATGCTCAGGAAAAGCGGCGCTGCGCCACTCGGGCTGGGTGCCGGCAAGTTGGGCGCGGCGCTCCAGCCGCTCCAGCACCGGCGGCGCCTCGGCGGCGCCCTCCAGCAACAGCAGGATCATCCCGGCCGGTTCGCGCCAGACGAGGTCGCTGATGCGCACCTCGGCGGCCAAGCCGGCGAGAAAGCGCGCATGCCCCAGCTCCGCCACCGCGC
>JANWJU010000060.1 GCA_025451775.1 Terriglobales bacterium | reverse complement strand
CCGAGGATGTTGAAGCGGTACTGCGGGCGCGGGAGGTTGTTATGGTTGTTGGCCCAGGTGTTGGCGTTGAACTCCTCGTGCCGGTGATCCGCCCAGAGCTGGCCGTGGATGGCGTTGCCGCCGCTTTTGGTGACCAGCGTGATCGTGCCGCCGGACATGCGGCCATACTCGGCGTCGTAGTTCGAGCTCAGAATCTTGACTTCCTGCACCGCGCCAAAGTTCGGAACGGAGTGAGTCGACCCATTCGAGCCCGTATCCACGGCCGTGACGCCGTCCACGGTGAGGTTAATCGCCTGCGTATTGCCGTCAATCGTGATGGCCCCGATGTCGCCCGAGCTCGTGACCCCGAAGTTGCCGCCGCCCGGCCTCGAGACCACGCCGGCGTCGAGCTGCAGGGCGCCGAACACATCACGGCCGACCAGCGGCAGCGAGTCGAGCTCCGAGCCCTGAATGGTGTGGCTGACCTCGGAACTGGAAGTTTGAATCGGGGTTGCCGCGGCGGTCACGGTCACTTCTTGCGACACGCTGCCGACGGTCATCGCGACCTTGCCCAAGTCGCGCGTCGAACTGGCATCCAGGATAATGCCGGTGATGGTTTTGGCCTGGAAGCCGTTGGCGGTGACGGTGGCTTTGTACGTCCCCCGGTCCAGGTTAGGGAAGTGAAAGACGCCGTCCCTGCCGGTCTGCGCCGTGCGCACCGCGTTGGTGTTGACGTCGGTGAGCTTGACGGCGGCGCCGGGCACAACCGCCCCGCTGGAATCGGTTACCGAGCCGACGATGGTGCTGGTGATTTCCTGCGCGCCGAGGCCGCTCGCAGCCATCAGCAGGAATGCCAAGCCACAAATTACACACAAATATCGCTTGCAGCTCATGTAGGCTCCTTATCTTCGTGGGCGTTCACACGCTTCAACGCAATGAATCCTCCGCTCATCGACCGTGGCGGGCGGCCATTTATTGTGGCAGTCGGAAGGCGTAGACGGAGTCACCGGCCACGGTCAGAATGTACTGCCGCCCATCCAGCATGTAGGTCTCGGGCGCGTTGGAAACGGTCCCGATGCGCGCGTCCCACAGCGGCTTGGGCGTGCTGGCATCGTAGGCCACCAGATTGCCCGAGCCATCGCCGGAAAACAGCAGGTGCCCGGCCGTGGTCAGCAGGCCCGTGGGCCCGCCCCCGCCCGGAAAGACATAGTTGTAGACTGTCTTGCCGGTGTGATAGTCGATGCCGATAATCGAGCTGGGGTAGGCCCCCACCGAGTCTTCTTCCTTGCCCCCCAACCCCATGATCAACCGCGTGTCGGTCTGAGTGAGGTAGTACATCGCGTACCCCTGGTGCAGGCCGACGTAGAACAGCCCCGTCTGCGGATCGTAGCTCGGCGGCGGCCAGTTGACCGCCCCGCCGTTGGTGGGCGACACCAGCGAGCCCGCCACGGTCGAATCCTGATCCGGATTCCGCTCCGGGTTCCCCTTGGCGTTGATGCCCTCTGCCCAATTCGCCGCAGGTGAGAATTTACTGGTCAGCAGATGCTGGCCGGTCACGCGATCGAGCACGAAAAAGTAACCGTTGCGAGTGGCCTCCAACACCAATTTCCGGGGCTGGCCGTTGAAGGTGCCATCGACAAAAACCGGCGCCTGCACCGAATCCCAGTCGTGGGTATCGTCGGGCGACGTCTGGTAATACCACGCCATCTTGCCGGTGTCCACGTCCAGGGCCACGATCGAGCAGGTGTACAGATTCGTATCCTTAGACGACGTGCCGCGCGGGATGGCTGAATAAGCCGGGATGGGATTGCCCGTCCCCACGATATAGAGCTTGGTCGCCGGGTCATAGGAGCCCGACAGCCAGGGCATGGCGCCGCCGTGCTGGGCCGCGTCCAAACTGCCCCAGGTATCCCATCCCGGATCCCCTTTTTTCATCGGCACCAGATAGCTCTTCCACTGCAACGCGCCCGTGTCAGCGTCGAACGACTCCAAAAAGCCGGGGTTGTCCAGGTTGCTGCTGGTCCCCGCCAGCACGTGATCGCCCACCACCACCGGCGCCGTGGTCGAGAAGTACTGCTGGGCGTAGTCGGAGATCTCTTTGTGCCAGCGCTCCTTGCCGGTCTTGGCGTCGAGCGAGATCAGGTAATCCTCCGGCACCTCGAAGTAGAGCCAATCGCCGTACATGGCCATGCCGCGGTTGCCGATGTGATCGCCGCCCCGCGTGGTCCAAAAGTAATGCCACAGCACCGTGCCATCGCGCGCGTCCATGGCCCAGGCATTGTCCGGCGAGGAGATGTACAGCACGCCGTTCACTTGCAGGATGGAGCCACTGATGCGGGCGGCGCCGCTGCTCGATCCCGGCACTGAAACCGGGGTGTCGGTCACCCCGCCCACAATCGTGCGCGCTCCGCCCCCGCCGCCGCGCCCAAACCCGCCGCGTCCGCCGCCGCCGGGGCCCGCCGTCAGTGGCTCGCTCTTCCAGGCCAAGGTCAGATCCTTGACGTTGGTGCGGTTGATCTGATCCAAGACGCTATAGCGCCGCTGCGAGTAATCGCCCGCGTAGGTGGGCCAGGCGTTGGTGGCCGGCTGCGCCAACTGCTGCGTCAAGGTGGCGGGGTTCAAACCGGCGTCTGCTGCCGGCGCCGCGCCTTGCCCCAGCAGTGCGGCTGGCAGCAGTAGGCAGGACACGCCAGCAATCAGCCACAGCGCTGCTTTGGTCATGGGTTTCTTCATGGTGATGCGCCCTACTTCAACGTGGTCAAATAGGCCGTCAAATTGTGGAGATCGCTGTTTTTCCACGTCCGCAGCATGTCAAGGTGCACCTGTAACGGATCGTGAACGACGACGTGCGGCTCGCCGTCATTAATGTAGAAGCTGCGGTGGGTGCCATCCTTCTCGGTGAGCGAGACGATGAAGGCATCCAGATGGTCCAGACGGCCCTCGACTTTCTGGCCTGTGGCCAGCGTCACCGTCACCGTCTCCGCCGCGCCGCCACGGCCGGCGCGGCCGGAAACAATCGCATTCTGCAAGATCTTCGGAGGGTCCTTGGCGCCGATGCCGGCCAGGTCTCCGGTGACGGAGTGGCAGGTGCTGCACTTACCGGCGCCGTTGAAGTAAGCCTCGCCGGCGGCGGCGTTCCCCACCACGATGTTCAGGTCTGAGGGCGCACCGCGGTTGCCCAGTGGCTGACTGTGCAGCCAGGCGGCGATGTCCACAATGTCGGGATTGCTCAGGTCGAACTTGGGCATGCCCAGCGCCACACGGCTGCCGTGAACGACGGGCTCGATGAGCTCGCCGTTTTGATCGTCCAAGACAACCTTGTTGCGAATCAGGTTCGGTCCCACCGATCCGCCGCGGGCGTCGTCGCCGTGGCAGAAACTGCAGTTGGCGCTGAACACGTCCTTACCATGCGCAATCTGAGCGGAGGTCACCGGCGGACGCGGCGCGTTATAGGCTTCCCCTTGCGACCGGCCCCCGCCCCGGCCCGCCGCCGCTCCGCCGCGAGCGCCTGCACCTGCCATTTCGCCTGGCTGCTGCGCGGCCAGCGCCATCCCCAGTGCGGCCATTGCCACAGCGATCCCACAGACCTGCAAACCTAGCTTCATGAGTTTCATCCTCGCGCGCCCGTAGCTTAGGCGCTCAGTTCCCGCAGCAGTCCGCGATAGCTGACGCCCGCGGCCGCGATCGAATCGCCCCAGCTGTCCGCGTTGTCCTGCTCGATGTTGAAGTGCTTCATGCCCGCCAGTTCGGCGTGCGCAAAGATGGTCTTCCAGTCGATCCCTCCCAAGCCCACGGGAACCATCCATTTGCCCGCCACCTGCATGCGCTGCGACTCGGTCATCTCCGGCTGCGGAAACAGATACTGCAGGTCCATAAAGTCTTTGACATGCCAAAGCACGAAACGGCCCGGATGCTTCTGGAATAGCGCCACGATGTCTTGGCCGGCGACCGAAGCCCAGCCGATATCCAGCTCCATCACCACCAGCTTGGGATCGGCCTCGGCCAGGATGATGTCGTAAGGAACCTGGTCGCTGCCAGGAAAGCGCTCAAACTCCATGGCGTGATTGTGGACGAGCACTTGGACGCCGTATTTTTGGGCGACCGCCCCCACTTGGTTGTACATGTCCACCGTCTTCTTGTACGAGTCGGGGGTCGGCGCCGGCCGCTGAACGGCCCCCCGCGCTCCACCACGCGTGCCCGCCCCTCTCCGCGCGCCGCCTCGAGCGCCGCTCCGGCCGCTCGGCGCGGGCCGTGCCGGCGCGGCCGAAACGTAATGGGTCCCCATGATCTGGCAGTCTTCCAACTGCTGTTCCAAATCCGGACCCGGCGACACGGACATGTGGCTGGTTGGAGCGATCAATCCCAGGCGGTCGAGCAAGGCGCGATATTGTTTGGCAGGAAGGTTGTCGATGGTCACCGATGGCTCGACTTCCTTGTATCCGATCGCAGCCACCTTGGTCAGCGTGCCCACCTGATCGGCGGCGATCCGATCGCGTACGGTGAAGAGCTCGAGGCCCATGCGTGATGCCCACGGCGACGACGGCACGGCGGAGGATTGGGCAAGTGGGCGCACCGCAGCAGCGGCCGCGCTTGTAGCCGAGCCCAGCGCCGCCAGCGACATCGTTCCCATCGCGGCCAATTTGCCGAATTCGCGTCTCGAAAATGTTGACATAAACACTTGGCCCCCAGATGGACTATAAGCGTCGTGAGATGCTCACGTGACGTTTGTATGCTCATTAGCGGCACCTGTCAAGCATTGGGGGTAAGCGCTTAACTTCATGACAAATGAGACATGCCTGGCCGGAGTCTGCAGCCGGAGGGAAGCGGTGCGGCAGCGAGCCACCCGAGGCAGTGGCGAGCCACTTATTCGCGGGTGAGAGGGCGCTGCATGAGCGCCGCGAGGGCTTGGGCGGGGGGCAGGTGTTCGAACAGCACGCGGTGCATTTGCTCGGTGATGGGCAGCTCGACGCCGAGGCGGCGGGCCAGTTGCAGCGCGGCGGCCGCGGTCGTGACCCCCTCGGCGACGGTGGGGGTGGCGGCTTGCAGTTGCTGGAGCGAGCGGCCTTGCCCGAGGCCGATCCCCAGGGCGCGGTTGCGGCTGAGCTCGCCGGTGCAGGTGAGCACGAGATCGCCGAGGCCGGCGAGGCCGGCGAGGGTGTCGGCCTCGCCGCCGGCGGCGATCACCAGGCGGGTGATCTCCGCCAGGCCGCGGGCGATGAGCGCGGCGCGCGTATTCGAACCCAGCCCCAGGCCCTGGCAGATGCCGCTGGCGATGGCGATCACGTTTTTCAGGGCTGCGCCTAGCTCGACCCCAATCACGTCGGTGCTGGTATAAAGGCGCAGCGTGGGTGAGGCGAGACGCTGCTGCAAGCGGCGTGCGATGGCGGGATCGCGGGCGGCGATGACCACCGCCGCCGGTTCGCCGGCGGCGATTTCACGGGCGAAGGTGGGCCCGCTGAGGGTGGCGAGATGCGCCACCCGGTCCTGCCCCAGCACCGCCGCGGCGACCTCGGAGACGCGCATCAACGTTCCGCCCTCCAGCCCCTTGGTGGCGAGGATCACGTCCATGTCCGGTTCGAGCTGCG
Organism: Terriglobales bacterium; assembly: GCA_025451775.1. Taxonomy (GTDB): domain Bacteria; phylum Acidobacteriota; class Terriglobia; order Terriglobales; family SCQP01; genus SCQP01. The sequence goes on along the minus strand of JANWJU010000060.1, from coordinate 6,158 downwards.
GCCGGAGCCGCGTCAGCACCGGGCGCAATCCATGCGAGGGGACGGCGACGATCACCAGGGTCGTGACCCGTGGGACAATCGCTTCACCAAAATCGGCGGTGGGATGCACGCCGCCGGGTAAGCGAAACCCCGGCAGGTAGACGCCGTTTTCCCGCTCCTGGCGCATGGTGGAGGCCAACTCGGGCTCGAACACCCACAGCGCCACCTGTTGGCCGTGGTTGGCGAGGCTGAGCGCCAACGCCGTACCCCAGGCCCCAGCGCCAACAACGGCGGCGCTCACTTCACCGCTCATTTCGCCGCTCCGGGCGCATCCCCGCCGGCGTCCCGGCCAAAGCTGGATTCGGTGCCGCGCCACAGGCGTCCGATGTTGGCTCGGTGGCGGGCGATGATAAGCAGGGCAGCGGCCACTGCCACCGCCTGCAGGGCAGGGGTGGCGGGCTCACCCGGCGGCCCCAGGGCGGGGATCAACAGCACCAGCGCCAGGCCCACGCAGGCGGCGATCGAGGCCAGCGACACGTAACGCCATCCGGCAAAGACGAGCGCAAACACCACCACCGCCGCCAGCAGCGCCCACGGCGTGAGCACCGCAAAGGCGCCCAGCGCGGTGGCCACGCCCTTGCCTCCGCGAAAGCTCAGCCACGGGCTATACATATGTCCCACGATCACCACCAGCGCCGCCCAGGGCGCGGCCGGCGGCGCCCAGTGCAGGGCCACCGCCACGGCCAGCGCGCCCTTGCTGGCATCGAGCGCGAGCGTGAGCGCCCCCAGCCGCCGGCCGCCGCTGCGCAGCACGTTGGTGGCGCCGATGTTGCCGCTGCCGGTGCGGCGAATATCGCCACCGGTCGCCAGCCGGTACAATAGAAAACCGAACGGGATCGAGCCCAGCAGGAAGGCTGTGATCAGAACCGTGAGGACAAGAGCCATGCGCCAACGCCATTATAGCGGGCGATTGATGGGCGCGGGCCCCAGCGCGGCCAAGCCGCGCGCCCCGCTTATGCTCACCCCGGCGTGGGGGCCCCATCGCCCTAAGCCAGAGCTGCACCGCGCTGCGGCCGCGCCGCATCGGATGAGGCGGCGATGCTGACCGCGCTGCGGTTTGCCTGGAACGCGACCCGCGGCCACCGTCTGCGGCCGTGGCGCAGCCCCTACCTGCGCTGGCGGGTGGAGACCTTCAGCGGCTTGGAGGCGGACAAGGTGGGGATGCGCCGGTTCCTGGCCTTCTGCTGGAGGGAGCGGCGGGGCTTGCTGCGTTTTCTGCGCTGGACCGGCGCCATGGAGGGCCACCGCCGCCATAGCCTGCGCCGTCACCCCGTGCAATCGGCCCAGGCCGGCCCCGCCGAAACCTAGCAATCACGATCAAGGCTGCGAGGAAGGGAGGCGTTTGCTCGCTAATTGCTCGGCGGCGTGAGGTTGTAATAGAAGGAGAACTGCAGCGTGATGAAGGGGCCGTGGAACTGGCTGGGCAGCGGCGGAAACGGGTTGCTGGCGCTGATGGAGGCTTCGGCCGCATGATCGAGCGAGGCGGTGCCGGACAGACTCACCGGATTCAGGCCGGGCACGGTGCCGTTGGCGTTGATGTTGAAGATCACGACCACGCGTCCCTTGGTGCCGAGATAGACCGTTTCGGGCATGACCGCATACCAGTTGCGGCGCACGATCTCGACCACGCGGCGCAGATAGGGGTCGAAGTCGACGCCCTGGGTGTTGGTCAGGATCTGGACGCCGGCGCCGGTTTGTCCGGGTGCCGAGTTGGGGTTGCCAGAGGGGGGCAGCGGCGCCGTCTCTTCCAGCCCGGGAGAGTGTTGCGCCCCCTCGCGGGCGGCGCCGGCGATGGCGTTTTGGAGCTGTTCGGCGGCCCCCAGATTGAGTTGGAGCTTGGGCTGCGGGATGGGCTTGGGAACATCCTGCAAGCGCAGGCCATTGTCGGCGCTCCTGGGCTGGGGCGCCGGTTGGGGGGCGGCGGCGGGCGCCGCCGCCGCGGGCGGCCGCGGCGCGGGTTGTCCGGGCGGCGGCGCGCCGGCTGTGGGTGCGGGCCGGGGCGCGGTCACCGGCGCACTGATCGAATTGGTGACCGGCGCGGGCTTGTTAAAGGTGCGGTCGCGGTCGCTCAGCGCCTTGGCGGGCGCCGGTTGTTTCGGCTTGGGGGTAATGAGATCCTTGGGCATCTCCAAGTAGGTGAGCTGGTCTTGCTGCAACTGCTGCTGGGGGCTGGGGAGGCGCACGGGCACGGTGCCAAAAATCTTGGGGCTGAGCAGCAGCAGCACGATCAGGCAGAGGTGGACGATGACCGACAGGAACGCCGCTTCGCGCCGCTTCGCCCGCTGCCGCTGATCGCGCCACTCCAGCAGGAGATCGTCGATGGGGAAGTCGGCGCCCCGCAGCAGCGGCGGCGGCGGCGGAAGCGTATCATCATCCGGATCCGCCAGTAGTTTGATTATTCCCATCAGGTCAGCGTTCCCTCATTCTAGCGTGGACTTGGACTCCTGTACCCTGAACAAGCGAGCTGCCTGCGCCCCTCATGTCTGAGTTCACCAACCGCCTCAAAGCGCAAGCCCCGCTGGGAGAGATCATCGGGGAGTACGTGGCCCTGCGTCCAGCCGCCAACGGCTTCATCGGCTTGTGCCCGTTCCACGGCGAGAAGACACCCTCGTTTCATGTCCACACGGCGCGGCAATTTTATTACTGCTTTGGCTGTCATGCGCACGGCGACATCTTTGCATTTCTCATGCAAATGAAGAAGCTCTCTTTCGCCGAGGCGGTCGAGACGGTGGCGGAGCGGCTGGGCATCGAGGTACCGCGCTCGGCCTCGAACCGGGAGGGCGCCGACGGGCAACACGCCGCCTTGCTGCGCATCCACGCGGCCGCGGCGGGCTTTTTGGAACGCGCGCTCAACGCCCGCGACGGAGCCAGCGCGCGCGCCTATTTGCAGAACCGGGACTTCTCCCCCGCCATCGCCACCGCATTCCAGTTGGGCTATGCACCCGACGGGGGCCGGGGGCTGACGCTGCACTTGCAAGAGGCTGGCTTCAGCCCCGAGTTGGCGCTGAGCTCCGGGCTCTGCCAGATGCGGCGGGAGAGTACCGGGCCTTCCGGGGCCGCCCTCGCCGGTAGCTGGTCCAACCTCTATGACCGCTTCCGCGACCGGCTCATGTTTCCCATCGCCGACGAGCGCGGACGGGTGATCGCCTTTGGCGGCCGCGCCTTGTCGCAGAACGAGAAGACCCCCAAGTACTTGAACTCGCCCGAGCACCCGCTCTATGTCAAGGGACGGGTGTTGTATAACCTGGACCGGGCCAAGGCGGCGATCCGCGAGCTGGGATACGTCATCCTGGTCGAAGGATACTTCGATTGCCTGCGGGTGTTCACCGCCGGGTTTGAAAACGTTGTGGCCAGTTGCGGCACCGCCTTGACCGCGGCCCAGATCGCCCCTCTCGGCCGGCTGGCGCGCAAAGCCGTGATCAACTTCGATCCCGACACTGCTGGCGCCGCCGCCGCCGAGCGCTCGATCGGGTTGCTGCTGGAGGAGGGTTTCAAGATGCGGATCGTGGTGCTGGAGGGCGGCCTTGATCCCGATCTCTTCATCCGCCGCCACGGCCGGGATGCGTATGCAGCGGCGTTGACCGGCAGCCGGTCGTTTTTCGATTACTTGGCAGAACGGGCGCGGCGGCAGTTTGATCTGCGGCACGCTGAGGGGAAGGTGGCGGCGCTCAACCATTTATTGCCCTACCTCAGCCGCGTGCACGATCCCATCGTGCGCCAGGAGCTGGCCGAGAACTGCGCCGCGCAACTGGGCGTAGAAACGGCGCTGCTGAGCCAGCAACTTTTGCACGCCGCGCGGGAGCGCCGCCAGCAGCTTCCGCGGGCAGCGGTGGCGGCAGCGGCGGAGCTGCTGCCGGCCGAGCGGGTGGTGCTGCGCGCCTGGATCGAATGGGAGGAGCGGCGAACCGAGCTTGGGGCCGCCTTGGCGGGCGAATCGTTGCTTGAGGGTATGGCATCTGAGGCGTTGATAACACAGCTGTTGGCCAATGACTCTGCGAGCTGGGAGCTAATCCAGGACGGACTCGATGCCAGTTTGCGGGCGCTGGTGGCCGAACTCCTGCTGGACGACGCGCCGCTGAGCGAAGCGCTGGTCGAGGGGGCGTTGGAGTCGTTACGGCAGCGCCGGAAGGCGGCAGCGGTGCGGAAACTCCAAGTCGAGATCCAACAGGCGGCGGCGGCCGGGGACCGGGAACAAGTGAAGGTTCTGGTACAGCGCAAGGCAGCGTGGGATTCCCAGACGCGCGACCGCAATGCAAGCTCGAAATTGGGAAACTGAGGGGCGGTGGCGCCGGCTCAGGCAACCCGGAAAAGAAACTTTGGTCCGGTTCGCCTCATCTAGCCATTCAGGGGTGTCGCGCCCGATTCCGGCGGTAGGCGGAGGAATGGTAGGCGGCAGCCGCTAATTCCGATAAAATGAACTCCCGCCCCCTGTAAGGAGTGACTTTGGCCATCGACGATAAATTCGACGAGATCAGCAAGCTGGTGCATGTCGGCAAAAAGCCGGCCTTCCGTCCCGACGACGACAGTGGCGAGGCGAGCGGGGAACTGCACTCGAGCGATGATTTGGACGACCTGCTCACCCGCTTCGGCCGCCGCCCGGCGGTGGAACCGGGGGCGGAAGCGGGCGAGGAGGTGCGCGAGGCCGCCGAAGGCGAGCACCCCGCCGACGATGATGAATCCGATCTGGACCTGACGCCGGGGGCGCTGGAGAAGACCAACGATCCGGTGCGCATGTATTTGCGCGAGATGGGAACCGTGCCGCTGCTCACCCGCGAAGGCGAGGTCGAAATCGCCAAACGCATCGAGCGCGGCCAGTTGCGGGTGCTGAAGGCGCTGTCCCGCTCCCCCATTGTGATCCAGGAGATCCTGGCCGAGGGCGAGCAGTTGCGGGCCGGATCGCGGGGTATCAAGGAGCTCGTCACCGTTGATATCGAAGAGGACGAGATCTCCGAGCAGGTGCTGCAAAAGCGCACCCGCGAAGTGCTGGTGGAGATGGAGCATATGGCGGGGCTCTACCACCGCTCGCAGCACCTCACCGAAAAGCTCGCCAGTTTGCCCCGCAAGGGGGTGGAGCACCGCCGCTGCCACTACCAGTTGTCGCGCGCTCAAGTCGAGCTCTCGCGCCTGATCCGGCGCTTGGGCTTCACCGTGGCGGCGCGCAAGCGGCTCATCGAAAAGCTGTTCCGCGTGGTCGAGCAATTGCGCCCGCTGGAGTCGCAGCACTCCCGCCTGGAGCGCAAAATCGAGGCCACCCCCGCCCGTGCCGCCGACGCAATCAAAGAGTTGAAGCGCGAGCAGCGCCAGGTGCGGGATCAGGTGGTGGAACTGGAAGCCCACGCCGGCGCCCCGGCGGCCGAACTGAAACGGACCCGCACCACCATTGTGGTCGGCGAGCATGAAGCCGAGGCCGCCAAACGCGAGCTGATTGAGGCCAACCTCCGGCTGGTGGTCTCCATCGCCAAGAAATACACCAACCGCGGCCTGCAATTCCTCGATCTGATTCAGGAAGGCAATATCGGTTTGATGAAGGCGGTGGACAAGTTCGAGTACCGCCGCGGCTACAAGTTCTCCACCTACGCCACCTGGTGGATCCGCCAGGCCATCACCCGCGCCATCGCCGATCAGGCCCGCACCATCCGCATCCCGGTGCACATGATCGAAACCATCAATAAACTCATCCGCACCTCCCGCCAACTGGTGCAGGAACTGGGCCGCGAACCCACCAGCGAAGAGATCGCCAAACGCATGGAGATCCCGGTGGCCAAGGTGCGGAAGGTGCTCAAGATCGCCCAGGAACCGATTTCGCTGGAGACGCCCATCGGCGAGGAGGAAGACTCCCATCTGGGTGATTTCATCGAAGACCGGGCCGTGATTTCGCCTGCCGATGCCGTCATCAACGTCAACCTCAAGGAGCAGACCTCACAGGTGTTGAAGACGCTGACCCCGCGGGAAGAAAAGGTCATCAAGATGCGCTTCGGCCTGGACGACGGCAGCGAGCACACGCTGGAAGAGGTCGGACAATCGTTTGCGGTGACCCGCGAGCGTATTCGCCAGATTGAGGCGAAAGCGCTGCGCAAGCTCCGCCACCCCTCGCGCAGCCGCAAGCTGCGCGCCTTTGT
>JANWJU010000059.1 GCA_025451775.1 Terriglobales bacterium | reverse complement strand
GTGGCCCCATTGAGTGGAATGACCTGCCCGCCCGCCACGGCCACGCTCGTCTTGCCGAAAAAGACAATCGCCGCCAACACCAGAATGGCGGCGTTGATCAGGAACGCAATCGACAAATTCCCGACCACATCGATGGTGTTGAAGCGGATCGCGGTGCGGATGGAATCGTCGTCCTTCTGGAACTTGCGGCTCTGCACCAGCGCCGGGTGCAGATACAACACGTGCGGCATGACGGTCGCACCGATGATCCCAATGGCCACAAATACCAGCCCAGGCGAACTCAAGTGCGGCGTGACCAGCGCCTTCCCCATCTCCAAAAAGCTGGGCCGGGTCTGCGGCAGGACAAAAATTTCGATGGCGTAACACACCCCGATGGTCGCCACCAGCAGCAGCACCACCCCCTCGATCATGCGCATGCCCAGCCCCTGCAAGGCCAGCAGCACGATCACATCCAATCCGGTGATGATGACGCCCCAAAAAATCGGGATGTGAAACAACATGTTCAGCGCCACCGCGCCGCCCAGCACCTCCGCCAGATCGCACGCGATGATCGCCACTTCCGCCAGCAGCCAGTTCGGCATCCGCGTCCACTTGGGATACCAATCGTGGCAACACTGGGCCAGGTCGCGTCCGGTCGCGATGCCCAGGCGCGCCGCAATAATCTGCAGAAAGATGGCCATCAGGCTGGCCAGAGCAACCACCCACAGCAGCTCGTACTTGAACTGGGCCCCGCCTTGCAGATCGGTGCCCCAGTTGCCGGGGTCCATGTAGGCCACGCTGACCAAAATCCCCGGCCCAATGAACGCCCGCATTTGCCGCCAGAAACCGGCCTGGCTATCCGGCACCGCCACGCTGCCGTGCATGCCCGCCAGCGAGACCGCGCCGGCCTGATGCGCTCGGTGCACTGGCGGCGCTGGCGGCGCCGGGTGCGATCCACCGGCACCGGCGGCACCGGCGGCTCCAGGTTTGTGGGAATCCACGGGCGTGATATTCTCCTCGCTCACCGCGCCAATCGCGAGTGGCCGCCTCCGAAAATCGAGAGCGGCAGTGGCCGCCAGCGGCGAGGCTGGCGGCAGCGACGCAATAATGTAGCCATGGCTACCGTCCATGGTATCATATCCAGCGCGGACGATCACCCCTGCTTCGGCTTGATTGAGCAAGGACATGCCCACGGGACCAGCAAAAAACGGACGGCGCCGCCCGACCCGCACCGCCGGTCCGGCCAAGCGCCAGGCGGACTATCTCTCACAAACTCGCCGTGAACATGCCCACGAGATCGCGGAAGATTACGTGGAGGCGATCGCCGATTTAGCGGCGGAAGCGGGCCAGGCGCGGGTGGTGGGCCTTGCGCGGCGGCTGGGGGTGACTCACGTTACCGTCATCCGCACGATTGCCCGGCTGAAAAAGGCGGGCTTTGTCACCGCGCAGCCCTATCGCGGCATCTCTCTCACGGATGAAGGGTGCGCTTTAGCCGCGATGTGCAAAAACCGGCACGAGACGGTGGCGGCGTTTCTGCGTTCGCTCGGCATCCCCGAGCAGGTGGCGGAAATGGACGCCGAGGGCATTGAGCACCACGTCAGCCCGGAAACGCTGGCAGCCTTCAAGGCGTGCTTGCGCAAGCCCCGCCCCTAAGTAGCGGCGGCACTCCTTGCCACGCGCGTCCTCATAGGAACACGCGCACGTCACGCAGGTTGTTGCCGGTGGGGCCGGTGCGGATGAGATCGCCGGTCGCGGCCAGCAGCGGCTCGGCGTCGAAGCGGGCGAGATGGTCGCTGGGGTCGCAGCCGGCCGCGCGGGCACGGGCGCAGGTCGCGCCATCGACGCAGGCGCCGGTGGCATCGCTGGAGCCGTCCACCCCATCGGTTCCCGCCGAAATGAAGCAGAACTCCTCGCCCTCGAGCGCCAGGGCTATGCGCAAGGCTAAGTCCTGGTTGCGGCCGCCGCGACCGGCGCTCTCCGGCGGAACCCGCACCCGCACCTCGCCGCCGGCAATCAGGCAAGGACCCCGGCTCGTGGCGCGGCTTGTGGATCGGTGCGCCGCGCGCAGCCGGCGCCACCGGTCCGCTAAATATTGTGCTGCCGCCGGGCTCTCCCATTCGTCGGCCGTGGAGTCGATTTCCACCGGAGCATAACCCGCCTCCCGCGCGCGGCCGGCCAAGCGGCGGCAGGCGGCGGCGTTGTCGGCGAGCACCAACCAACGCGAACGCGCGAACGCGGCGGCGCCCGGTTTGGGCGTTTCGCTCAGTTCCACCTCGTGCCCCGGCAGCCAGCGGTGCAGCACCGCGCGGGCTTGCTCGATGGTCGTGGCGTCCGGGCAGGTGGGCCCCGAGGCCACCGCGCTCAGGTCGCCGCCGGGCACATCGGCGAGGATCCACGACACTTGCTCCACGTGCGGCGCGGCGGCGGCGGCGGCGAGTTGCCCCCCCTTAAACGCCGACTGGTGGCGGCGCACGGTGTTGATGTCACCAATCGGGGCGCCGCTCATGACCAGCGCCCGAAAGAGCCCTTGCGCCGCCTCCAGGCCGCCCGCCAACGGCAGTTCGGCGAGCGAGGATCCGCCCCCCGAAATCAGGGCCAGCACCAACGCCGGCGGGGCCGCGGGCGTGGCGGCGCAGCCGTGGGCGGCGGCCAGCATGGCGGCGGCAGCATGCAGGCTCTCCTGGTTGGGCTGGGGATGCCCGCCCCGAAACACGTGCAGTTCGATGGTGGCGCGCGGCGCCGGCGCCCGCGTCCCCGCCGGCAGCGCCAGGTAGACTTCCGTCCCCGCCGGTAACACCGGCAGCACGCCGTCCAGCATGGTCCCCGCCGCTTTTCCGAAGGCCACCACCAGCACGCGCTGGTACTGTTCCCAAGCCAGGGTGGGGATGCAGGCCCGCACCAACCCCTCCGGCGCCAGCGCGGCGAGCGTGTGATGGAACCAGGACAAGGCCAAGGCACGGGAGGCGGCCACGGGCATCGGCGCTTATTTTAAGCTGCTTTGGGCTGTGATGCCGGCGGCGGCATGGAGGGGAGGGCAGGCATCTGCGCCAGCGCCTCACGCATGTCGGCGGCGAGTTCGGCGATGCGCTGCAGCCGTTTGCCGAGCGGGGCGGGCAGGCGGCGGCCAGCGTCCAGCGCCAGGGCGGCGTTGCCCAGAATCCCGGTGAGGGCATTGTTGAGCTGCCGCTGCAGTTGTTCCGGAGGCGGGGCGGGCGCGGCCCCCCGCAGCTGCCGCGGCGCCCGCATACGGCGCAGGTAGGCAGCGGCCAGGTGTTGGTGGAGAACAAAGGCCAACTTCGAGGGTGCCTCACCCCGGTCTAAATAATCGACGATGTGCTTGAGCACCTCGGGCTGGCGCTCGCAAAGGCCGGCAACACCCGGGCGCGCGCCCAGCCACAGCACCGGCGTGCCTTCGCCCGGCCACTCCAGCCGCAAGCCGGACGGCGGCCCGCCCCCGGGCAGCTCGCGGCGCTGCCAAGCGGGCTCAACCAGCAGGTCCCCGTCCAGCAGGATCAGCAGCCATGCCGGTGCTCCCGGCGCCTGCTCGAGACCCGTGGCACAATGCAGTTCGATGGGGATGGTCGCCGGCAGCGCGCGCCGCACGCGCGCCGCCAACTCCGCATCCCGGCTCACCAGGACTACGGCATGGGTCATGAGTTGAGTCCTCCGGCTTGCGCAGAAAAGGTGTACTCCTTGAGTTTGCGGTACAAGGTGGTTTTGCCGATGCCCAGCAGCTTGGCCGCGAGCAGCTTGTCGCCTTTGACTTGATTGAGCGCGCCCAGAATGGCATCGCGTTCGATCGCGGCGATGGAACGGATGCCGCAATCCTCGCCCGCCGCCACCGGCGGCGGCTGGCGCAGATGCAGCAGCGTGGTGGGGAGGTCGGCAACCTCCAGCCGCGGCCCCGCCGCTAACGCCACCGTGCGCTCAACGCAGTTCTCCAACTCGCGGATATTGCCCGGCCAGTCATAGCAAATCATCCGCGCCATGGCTTCATCGCTGAAGCTGCGCGGCGCCGCCCCCGGCGGCGTGAACCGGTCCAGGAAGTGCTCGACCAGCATGGGAATATCCTGCACCCGCTCGCGCAGCGGCGGCAGCTTGATGCTGACCACGTTGAGGCGGAAGAATAAATCCTTGCGGAAGCTGCCCTCGGCCACCGCCGCCTGCAGGTCGCGGTTGGTGGCGGCGATGATGCGCACATCGATCTTGATGCGCCGCGTCGAACCCACCGGCCGGACTTCTTTTTCCTGGATGGCGCGCAGCAACTTGACTTGCAGATCCAGCGGCAGTTCGCCGATTTCATCCAGAAAGACGGTGCCGCCCTGGGCCACCTCCAGCAGCCCCTCATGATTGTGATGCGCACCCGTGAAGGCGCCTTTCGCATAGCCGAACAGTTCGCTTTCCATCAGCGACGGCACCAGCGCCCCACAATCCACCGGCAGGAAGGGCCGGTCCCGCTCCGGCCCGGTATAATGCAGGGCGCGCGCCACTACCTCTTTGCCGGTGCCGCTCTCGCCCAGCACCAGCACCGAATACCGGCTCTGCGCCACCTTGCCGATCAGCCGGAAGACCCGCTGCATCGCCGGTGACACCCCGATCAGGTTGCCGGCGGCGTAGGGGCCGCGCGCCTCCAGCCGCAGCCCCCGCCCTTCCCGCGCTTGCTGAGTCTGCCGCACGCACGCCTGCAGCAACAGCCGCATCTCCTCCAACTCGAAGGGCTTGGTGAGGTAATCGGCCGCGCCCTGCTTCATCGCCTCCACCGCCATGCCCACCGTGCCGTAGCTGGTGGTCAGCAGCACCGGCACCGCCGGCATGACCAGCTTCAACCGCTTCAGCAGTTCCAACCCCGTCATATCGGGCAAGCTCACGTCACTGACCAGCACGTCGGGCGGATCCTGTTCCCAGACCCGGATCGCTTCCCGTGCGCTTACCACCCCCGTCGCCCGGTACCCCAAGGCAGTGGCGATGCTGGTACAGATCTCCCGCACCGCTTCTTGGTCATCGGCAATCACAATATGCGGCGTGCCGTTCATCACTTGTTTCCCACCTTTCTCATTCACACCCGGCAGCGTCATCGCCAGGGGGCGCGCCGATGCATAGTGCATGCTGGGAGCCAAATCCGGTGCCCGCGCCACGGCTCAAGCCAAGTTCCAGAAACGACCGGACTGAGGAGGGAATTCCCGCGGTGCGGGGGCCGCCGCGGTCGGCCCGGCCGGACCGGGGCCGGCCCAAATTGGGAAGGACGGTCTCTAAATGGGATCCGGGCGGGCGGGCGGCGCCCGCCTCAGCGCCCCAGTGGGGGCGCGTCGTGCAGCGCCGAGACCGGGGACGTGCCCGCGCCCGCGCCAGCGGCGGAGGCCGCCACCGCCGGCCGCCATTGCGCCTCCACCCCCGGCCCGGATCGCGCCTCCGCCTCCTGCTGCGCCGTCATCCGGGTCTGAGTCCAGCTCACACCGCCATCACGCGAAACAAAGACCTCGCCCACCTGGGCGGTGAGCACGTAAATGCCGTCCGCCTGCACCTGGACGGCTTGTATATTGGCGGCCGGCAGGCCGTGGCCGGTCAGCGTCCAGGACGCGCCACGATCGCGGGACTGATACAAACCACGCGAGGTGGCGGCCAGCAGCAGTGGTCCGCTATAGGCCAGTTGTCGGATGGTGCCTGGGATCGCCAGCCGCCCCGGCAGGAAATGTTGTCCGCCATCGGAACTGCGCAACACGAAGCCGTCACCGGCAACAAATAGCCACGCCTCGCCCTCCTCGGGTGGCAGCGCCAGCACCCGGAACAGCGGCGCCGGCGCGGCACGCAGCGCGCTCCAGCTCACGCCGCCATCGGCGCTGCGGTACAGTCCCGACTGCGCGGCGGCATACACCAGTGCCGACCGGGGTGCGGGTGCGGCCAGGGCATAGATGTGATCGTGGGGGGCGGAGCGGGCCAGCGTCCATGACGCGCGTTCTGGGCGCCCGCGGTCCGGGCGGCCGGCTTTAGCACCCGGCGCCGGCAGCCGGTACACGCCCTGCGCGGTGGCGGCGAGCAGGCCGGTGGGCGACCAGTGCAGGCTATAAACATCCTGCCCCGGCAAGGGCGCCGGCACGGCTTGCCAGGCGCCGTCGGGGGCGGCCAGGAAAATTCCGCCCCAGGCCTCATCGCCCGTGACCGCCACAAAACGGCCCGCGGGCGCGCTCGCCACCGCGGACACGTGCCGGCTGGAAAAGCCGCGGTTGGCGGCGTAAAAACTGGCGCCGCCATCGCTTGTGACCTCGACCCCGGCGAATTGCAGACCCAGCACCAGCCGGCGCACGGGACCGAGGGCCGCATCCGCGGACTTGGAAGCGGCGGTGCCGCCGCTGATCGGCACCACCGCGTTGACGCTCCACGCCGCCGGGGTGATGCGCGCCCAGGTGGCGCCGGCATCGTGAGTCACCCATAGCCCCTGGGTGGTGCCGGCGTAGATGGTGGCGGGATCGTCGGGGTCCTGCACCAGCGCCGGCGTGCGGCGGGCGCTATAGGGAATGCCCTGAATCTTTTGGAACTGGTTGCCCCGGTCCTGGCTGCGGTAAATGCCGCTGCAGGCGCTGAGATACACCGTCGCGGGGTGCTGCCGGTCCACCGCGATCGAGAACACATCGGAATCGTCGATCACGCCCTGGCGCATCTGCCACCAGTCGTGGCCGCCGTTGACCGTCTTCCAGGGCAAGTGCCAGGTGCCGACATAAATCTCCTGCGCATTGACGGGGTCAATCGCCACCGATTCGATGTTGGAAAGTTCGCGGTCGCCGGCGCCGGAGATGCGCGCCCACTGCCGGCCGCCATCCTGGCTGCGCCAGACGCCATCGAGGGTGCCCGCCACCAGGGTGGCGGCGTCACTGGGAGCCAGCGCCAGCGCGCGCACGGCGTGGCCGGTCCACAGCGGCTGCCAGGTGGCGCCATCGTCGCTTGAGGCATAGACGCCGCCGCCCGGCCCCGACCAACTCCACAGCGCCGCGTACCAGCGTCCCGCGTGGCTGGGGTCGGCCACCAGGCGGGAGACCACCCAGTCGTCGTGGGGGGCGATGCGGCTGAGAAAGCTCCAACCCGCGCCGCCATCACCGGAGACGAACACCACGCCGGTGTTGGTGCCCAGCAGCACGCGGCCGGCGTGGGCGGGATCGGCGGCGAGGGCGCGCACGGTGCCGCCGGGCGGGGTGGCGGACGTTTGTCCACAAGCTGTGGCGGCGAACACCGCCAGAACGAAGATCAAAATACGGGCCGCGGAGTGCCCGGAGCGAACCGGCATGATTTCAGAGTAGCTGATCATGGTCCCCATGGAGGCAGCTTGGAAGCGCCCCCGCGCAGCGCCGGGTGGCGGCGGGAACGACCCGGCGAAAAGCGGCGAGCCAGAAAAAATTGGGGCGCGGAGACTTTTTCTCCGCGCCCCAAGGGTGGTACCCAGCCGGGCTGGGTTATTGCTGCGGCGCGGCCGCGGGCGGCGTCCGCCGCCGGGGCGCACGGCGCGCGGGACGGGCGGGGGCGCGGAGCGCGTTCTCATCGAACGTCTGCCCCGAGCCGGTGTAGCTGGCGCCTTGCGGCACCACCCACACCTCCGCCTGATGCGGGCTGGAATCGGTCGATTGCCGGACCTCGACGCGATCGGCGGCGATGCCCTTTTCGCTGACCAGATAGGCCTTGGCGTTGACCGCACGCTGTTCCGCCAGCCGCTCGGTCGCGGCGGGCGTGAGCGCCCGGCGGCGCGCCACTTCGTTGGACGTGGCGAAGCCGACGATCACAGCGTGAGCATTGGCATCCTGCTGCAGCCGCAGCGCGACGTCGTCCAACGCCGCTTTGGCGGCGTTATCGACGCGCGAGCTGTTGGGTTTGAACTGCAGCGTGGTCGCCAGCGCCGCTTGCGGCGGCGGCGGCGGCGCCTCGATGACGCCCTGGGCCGAGCAGGTGGCGGTCAAGCCGCGGTCATCGGTGACCGTCAGCGTGCCGCTCACCGGACCCGGCGTGGCGCCGGTGGTATCCAGATGCGCGGTGGCCTGGGTGGTGGTATCGAGATGCCCGGCGCTGGCCGGCTCGATGGTCCACGCATAGGTCAAGGGGCGGTTGTCGGGGCTGGAGGCTTGCGCGCTGAAGGTCAGCGCGGCGCCCGGCAGCACCGGCGTGGTGGGCTCGACCGAGCACGCCGCCGTGGGCGGATTCCGCACCGGTTCCCGCACTTCCACGTTGGCAGTGCAATCGGCGGTCCCGCCGGAGCCGTTATCGACCCGGCCGGTGATGGTGTACATCCCGGGCGCGAGCCCAGCCGTGTCGAGGGTCGCGCTCGCCTGGTTGCTGGTGAGCTGGCCACCGGTGGTGGTCCAGGAGTAGGTGTAGGGCAGCCCCTCGGGCGAGACGGTCGAGCTGACGTGCACCGTCGCCCCCTGCGTCACCGCGGCCTGATCCACCTGGCAGGCCAGCGAGGGCGTGGGCGGCGGCGGCGGCGGCAGCGGCTGTGCGGGCGGCGGGCCAAAGCTCAGCCCGAACACGAACCCGCTGGGGTTGGTCTCGATGCTATGGCTGTCGCTGGCGTGCGCGCTCAAGCGGTAGCCGGCGTTGACGCCCATCCAGGAGATGGGATTAATCCGCACCCCAAAGTTCACATCCAGGGGCGCGGGCGTGGGGGAGACGGACATGGCGCCGGCGCCGAAGGGCACGCTGCCCCCCAGCTCGACGATGCCCTGCAGGCGGCCATAAAAGGGGAAGATCTCGCCGAATTGATAGTTGAACTGGTCGCGCAGCGGCAGGTTGACCCGCCCGCCCGCGTCCGCCGTGCCGTTGTGCTGGTAGCCGGCGTTGAACGCCATTTCACCGGCGCTGCCCAGCCACTTGTCGACCAGAAAGTTGACGTTGAAGCGCGGCTCGGTGGTGGAGACGCCGTAGTAGTTCACGCCATGGCTATAGTCGGCGTTGTAGGGGAAGTGCTCCTGGAACTGCACGGCCACGCCCACCGGAGCGCCACGGTCCTGCGACGCCAAGCCAATGGTGGCGCCCAAGCCCCAGTCCACTGGACCCACCAACAGCGGGTTGCGCGCAAACGGCGCCACCGGGTTATAGCTGCTCAGGGTGCCGGTACGGGCAAAGGTCAGCTCCTCGGGATGGGTGAGCCGGATGCGCCGGTACGGGGTGGTGTCGAAGCTCAGCTCCAGCCACTTGGTAACTCCTACCGTCCAGCCTTCGTGCATATCGGTGAACACCAAGCCACCGGGATCGCGCGCATAGCGTTCAAGATACACGCCAGCGCTGGCCTGCCCGGGCAGAAGCGTCTCGGCAAACTGGGTGTTCCAGAGGCCGGGAGTGCCGATCAGCGAGCCTTGCATCTGGCTGGAGCGGAACTCGGACGGCGCCGCCGTGGCCGCAGCCGCGGCCTGGGGCGCGGGCGCTGCGGGGGCGGTGGCCGCCACCGCGGCCTTCTTCTTGGTCGTCTTCTTGCCCGGAACGGTGGGCGCCGTGGCCGCCAGCAGCAAGCTGCCTGTCAGGCCACACAGCACCACCCCGGCTATTCTC
Source organism: Terriglobales bacterium (assembly GCA_025451775.1). Lineage (GTDB taxonomy): Bacteria > Acidobacteriota > Terriglobia > Terriglobales > SCQP01 > SCQP01. The sequence continues at coordinate 526 of JANWJU010000059.1, read as the reverse complement.
GTCGCTCGCCAAAGCCTTCCGTGCCGAAACCCGCGTAGTTTGTTTGCTTCCATACTCCTCACCTTGCCTCCTTAAAACGGTCTTCTTGAAACTGTACCGAATCCCAAGTCAAGTCACGGTCCCGGCGCCGAGGTTGAGCCCCTGTTCAAGCTGGAACGGCTCGGCCGTGTGCGGGGTTGTACCCGATCACCCAGCCGGGGAGTGACGATCTAAACCACTGACCCAATTTTACATCACAGAGGAAAATCTTTCCATATTCCCGCCCTGATAGGATTGACTACTCAGGTACGGCCCCAGCGTATGTCACGGCGATCCATCTCCAGTTCTGGCACGCGGGCTGCCAATGACCTGCCCGCTCTGGGGATCGCCGCCGCTTCGCTCCCGCTCTGGGGCGCTTCCAAGCAGGCGTGCGGCCCCAAAAATGCAAGTGGCTCCTTGGCTCTTAACATAAGTGGTCGAAAAGCCCCGCCGCTGTCCCAAAGTGAACAGTGTGGCTCGCCACTCTTCACTGGGATGGCCGCTAGTG
>JANWJU010000058.1 GCA_025451775.1 Terriglobales bacterium | reverse complement strand
CAGCCAAGCTTTTGCATGCAAAAGCTTGGCTGCCGGGCAGGGATTCGAACCCCGATAAGCAGAGTCAGAGTCTGCTGTCCTACCGTTGAACGACCCGGCAAACCGTCTGGATATTATAAGCTACACTGCGGCGCAGCCCCGGCTTGGGGCTCGGGGCCCCCAAGCCGGAGCGAGCATAAGCGGGTGGCGAGGCGCAGCCGCGACGGGCCCCGCGCCCATCATTAGTAGCGGTAGCTGTCGGGCTTGTAGGGGCCGTCGACGTCGACGCCCAGGTAGGCAGCTTGTTTTTCCGACAGGCGGGTGAGGCGGACGCCGATTTTTTCCAGGTGCAGGCGGGCCACCTCTTCGTCCAGCTTCTTGGGCAGGGTGTAGACGCCGATTTTGTAGGTGTCGCGGTTCTTCCACAGGTCGAGCTGGGCGAGGGTCTGGTTGGCGAAGCTGTTGCTCATTACGAAGCTGGGATGGCCGGTGGCGCAGCCCAGGTTCACCAGGCGCCCCTCGGCCAGCAGGAAGATGCTGTGGCCATCGGGGAAGGTATACATGTCCACCTGGGGCTTGATGTTGGTGCGGCGGACGCCGGGGGCATGGTTGAGCGGATCGACCTGGATTTCGTTGTCGAAGTGGCCGATGTTGCAGACGATCGCCTGGTCCTTCATGCGCTTCATGTGGTCCAGCGTGATGATGTCGCAGTTGCCGGTGCAGGTGACGTAGATATCGCCCCGGCCCAGCGTGTCCTCGAGGGTCGTGACCTCGAAGCCGGCCATGGCCGCTTGCAGGGCGTTGACGGGATCGATTTCGGTGACCACGACGCGCGCGCCCAGGCCGCGCAGCGACTGCGCCGAGCCCTTGCCCACGTCGCCGTAGCCGCAGATGACGGCCACCTTGCCCGCCACCATGACGTCAGTGGCGCGCTTGATGCCGTCCGCCAGCGACTCGCGGCAGCCGTAGAGGTTGTCAAACTTCGATTTGGTGACGGAGTCGTTGACGTTGATGGCCGGCACCAGCAAGGTGCCCGCCTCCTGCATCTTGTAGAGCCGGTGGACGCCGGTCGTGGTCTCCTCCGACACCCCGCGCCACTGCGCGACCAAGCCATGCCAGCGTTGCGGGTTCTCGGCGTGCACCTGCTTCAGCAGCGCCTTGATGACCGCTTCTTCGTGCGCGGGCGAGGGCGAATTGACCCAGGCAGAGCCGTTCTCCAGCTCGTAGCCTTGATGGATGAGCAGCGTCATGTCGCCGCCATCGTCGACCACCAGTTGCGGTCCCAGGCCGCCGGGATGGGAGATGGCCTGGCTGGTGCACCACCAGTACTCTTCGAGCGACTCCCCTTTCCAGGCGAACACCGGCACGCCCGCCTTGGCGATGGCCGCGGCGGCGTGGTCCTGGGTGGAGAAGATGTTGCAGCTCGCCCACCGCACCGACGCCCCCAGATCCACCAGCGTTTCGATCAGCACCGCGGTCTGGATCGTCATATGCAGCGAGCCGCTCACGCGCACGCCGGCGAGGGGGCGGCTGGGGGCGTACTTCTTGCGGATCGCCATCAGCCCCGGCATCTCCTGCTCGGCGATGGAGATCTCCTTGCGGCCCCAATCGGCGAGCGCCAAGTCGGCGACTTTGAAATCGGGGGCGGTGGTGGTGGCGGGCAGCGTGGTGGTGCTCATCAACAGTTATATTAAGCGATTCCGGGGCGAACTCCGGAGCGGCCTCCAGCAGACGCAGACCGGCCGGCGAATTTTAACCTCGGGGGGAAGCCGGCGCCGCCGTCAGGCGGTGCGCAAGGTCCGGCGCAGTTGCAGACGGGCCTCGTGGATCATGCGCGCGCACTGATCCGGCTCCAGGTCGAGCCACGCCGCCAGCGTGCCGGCGGGGTAGCCTTCCAGCTCATGTAACAGGTAGAGCAGGCGGTGGGCCGAGGGGAGCGTCGTGACCGCCTGGCGGACAGGGTGGGTGGGGGGGATGGGCGAGACTAATCCTGGCTTGGGCGCGTAGGCCCCGCCGGAACTCTCGGCCGGTGTCTCGTCGGAGTGGAACAGCCAGCGGAACCGCTGCGCGAAACTCTCCGCCAAATGGTCTCCGCTCACCGCCGGCCACGCCTGACCAGGGTGCCGCCACGCTTCGACAAAGACCGTCAGCGCCAACTGCCGCGCCACGGTGGGGTCCGGTGTCATCCAACGGCAGAGGGTCTGAATCCGCTGGCGCTGTTGCTCAAAGACGGCTTCGCACAATTGTTCATGGATGCAGCCGGGCACAGCCTGCATTTGAATTTGGGTTCGAGTGGCCATGAATCATCTCCCTCCAGGGTTCCGCTCCATCGCGGAATGTACTGCTGTTGCTATTCTTGCCGATATCCCGAGTACGCTGGGTGTCGTCCTTACCCTTGCACGTCAACCCCCACCTCCGCTGTTCCGTTTCTTACTACCCCCTCAAGCCCGCTGCGGAAGCGTGGCGGGAAACGGTGATCGTGCTCTATCCTCAGCAATATCAATCGCATTCCCCACGGTTGCGTTTTCGGTTGGGTAGGGTAACGGTGTCGCATTGGAATCGTGGCGCTGATGCCGGCGAACTGGCTTGAAGCGGTAACATTTCTCTGCCACCGGCCACCATGGACCGAACTGGGCGGAAACCGGTCTGGTTTGGTTTGTTTTGGGATCGGTAGACTGTAAGGCCAACTGTATCAACGAGTTGTCATCTCGTCGCCGGTGCGAAAGTAGGAATTTTTCGGCATGCACCCCGCAGGCGGGGGCGGCGGCAAAAAATACCAGATCCGGGAACGGCGCTGCCCAGTCGCGGCAGCTTGCGTTGCGGCGATGGATCAGGCACGCTAAAAATACCTATGCGCACCAGCCCTCTCGCCGGTCTCTACCGCCAACGGCAGCAACCCGTGGCCGCCTACCGGGGGGCCATCACCGCCAGCGCAGGCGGGGAGAGCGCCCAGCTGTTGCCGGAGTGGCCTCCCGCCCAGACCCTGCTGTACGACGCCTGCTGGCGCGGTGGCTTGGCGTTGGCCGGACCCGATGCCCGCCGCTGGCTGAACGGCATGATCAGCGCCAATTTGCGCGACCTGCGCCCGGGGCAGGTCGCGCCCAGCTTTCAGCTCGATCCCAAAGGGCATATTCTGGCGACGCTGGACGTGTTCTGCTTGGCCGAGGACCGCTTTCTTCTGGTCACCGAGGAGGACCAGCGCGAGGAACTCCTGGCCCGGCTGCGCCGGTTCGTGTTCATCTCCAAGCTCACGCTCACGGAGAGCCCCGATTCCGCGCTGCTGCTGCGCGGGCCCGGATGGCGGGCGGTGTGGACCGCCGCGCCGGCGCTGGCGGCGGGTGAGTGCGCGGCCGTCACGGTCGAGGGGGCGGCGGGCGTGGCCGCCGCGGCGGCGCCCGGCGGCGTGCCGCAAGTCGAGATCCTGGCGCCGCCGGAGGCGGTCGCCGCGCTGTGGCAGCGAGTGGAAACGCAGGCACTCGCGGCCGGCACGGAGGTGTTTGAACGGGACCGGATCCTGAGCCGCGTGCCCCGGTACGGCGTCGATATCACCACCGCCGAACTCCCGCAGGAGAGCGGGCAGATGGACCGGCTGGACTTCACCAAAGGTTGTTACGTCGGGCAGGAGATTGTCGAGCGTATCCGCGCCCGGGGGGCGGTGCACCGGCACTGGGCCAGCTTCGCCTTCCCCGCCGCCGCCGAGCCGGGCGCGGCGGTGGTGTGTGAGGGCAAGGAGACGGGCAAGCTGACCAGCATCGCGCGCCGCCATCGCGCCGAGGGCGGGAACGGCGGCGACTGGATGGGGTTGGGATATATTCGTGACCCGCATGCGGTGCCGGGCACGCCCATCAGCGCTGGTGGCGTCGGCGGCCAGGTGGAGGCGTGAGCAGCGAAAAGTGGCGAGTCACCCACAAGAGGCTCTCACTGTGGGTGCTGGCGGGCTGGGCGGCGTGGTCGCTGCCGGGTTATGCGGCGGGCGCGCAGATGGCGCCGCCCGCTTCGCCCGTCTCGCTAGCGGGGTCAGAAGCGTTGGCCACGGTGGCGGGCACCTCGGTCGAGATGTCGGGCGCCCCGGTGGCGTTCAACGCCCAGGGACGGCTGCAGATCTTCGATGGCGCGCGCCTGCAGGTGGCGCGTGACGCTGGGGCGCAAATGGACCTCGCCCGTGGCGGAACAATTCGGTTGTGCGGGCCGGCGCGCGTCGATCTCGCCCGTGGCGGGGGCGGGGCGCTCCTCATCGCCCTTGACGCTGGCGGGGTGGAGCTGCGCTACGCCGCCGCCGTCCCCGATAGCCTGCTGACGCCTGATTTCCGCCTGACCACGGTGGTGCCGCCGCGGCAGATGGCCGCCGTATCCGCCAACGCCGGCCTGGAAGCCGACGGCACGCTCTGCCTCACCAACCATGGCAGCGCGTTGTCGGTGCAAAACCTCTGGACCGGCGCCCAACGTTTCGTGATTGGCGGCGACAGTTTGGAGTTTCATCCCGGCGGCGCCACCACGGCCGTGGCGGCTTGCCCGTGCGCCTCCCCGGCGCCAGCGGCCGTGACCACGCCCGCCAGCGCCGAAGGGGCGCTGTTCCCCAGCAGCCCCGCGCTCGCCGTGCAAGCGAACGGGGCCGCTGGGGCGGCCACGCCGGCCAACGCTCCCGCACCGCGCCGCACGCACCACAACGCCTTGGTCCGCTTTTTCCGCTGGCTCGCCGGCAAAAACTAGCCGGGTGAGCAGTGAGCAGTTGGAAGTTGCGGCCAGTGCCGGTCCAACTGCTCACTGCTCACTATTAGTGGCTGCTGACCGTCTCGTGGTGTTCCGGGGCGGGCACCGCCGCGGGCTGGTTAGGGGCGGGCAGCGCCCATTCCAGCACTTCTTCCATGGTGCGCACATAGTGCAGCGCCACGCCTTCAAGCTGCTCCGGCTTCAGATCCTCTTCGACGTTCTGCTGATTTTCGGCGGGCAGCAGGATGGTCTCGATGCCGACGCGCTTGGCCGCCAGCACCTTCTCCTTGACGCCGCCGATGGGCAGCACATCGCCGGAGAGCGTGATCTCACCGGTCATCGCCAGGCGCGGCCGCACCGGATGCCCGGTGAGCAGGGAGGCGAGCGCGGTGGCCATGGTGATGCCGGCCGAGGGACCGTCCTTGGGGATGGCGCCGGCGGGCACATGCATGTGGATGTCGTGCTCCTTGAAGAAGTCCTCGGCGATGCCGAGCTGGCGCGCGTGCGAGCGCACCCAGGTCAGCGCCGTCTGCATGGACTCCTGCATGACTTGGCCCAAGTGTCCGGTCATGGTGAAGCCCTTGCCGCCGGGCATTTGATTGGCTTCGATGAAGAGCACGTCGCCGCCGCTGGGCGTCCACGCCAGGCCGACGGCCACGCCCGGACGGCGGGTGCGCTCGACCACTTCGACTTCGGTGCGCACCTTGGGGCCGCCCAGGAACTCCCGCACCACCGCCTCGGTGATGGGCAGTTTGGCTTGCGTGTCCGGGATCTTGCCCTCGGCGATGCGGCGGGCATATTTACGGATCAGGCTGCCGATCTCCCGTTCCAGGCCGCGCACGCCCGCTTCCCGCGTGTAGTGCCGGATCACGGAGCGCACGCCCGCCTCCTGGAAATCCAGGCGGTTGACGTCGACGCCGTTTTCGGTGGCTTGCTTGGCGATGAGGTACTTGTTGGCGATGTGGAGCTTCTCCTCTTCGGTGTAGCCGCTGAGTTCGATGACCTCCATACGGTCGCGCAAGGGCTCGGGGATGGTGTCGAGCATGTTGGCGGTGGTGATGAACAGCACGCGCGAGAGGTCAAACGGCACGTCCAGGTAGTTGTCGCGGAAGGCGAAGTTCTGCTCCGGGTCCAGCACCTCGAGCAGCGCCGAGGTGGGATCGCCGCGGAAGTCGCGGCCGATCTTGTCAACTTCGTCCAGCATGAAGACGGGGTCGTTGGTGGCGGCGCGGCGCAGCCCCTGGATCACCTGGCCGGGGAGGGCGCCGATGTAGGTGCGGCGATGGCCGCGGATCTCGGCCTCGTCATGCACGCCGCCGAGGGAGAGGCGGAAGAACTTCCGTCCCAAGGCCCGGGCGATCGAGCGTCCGAGCGAGGTTTTGCCCACGCCGGGAGGCCCGACGAAGCAGAGGATCGGTCCCTTCATGGTCGGGTTCAGGCGGCGCACGGCCAAGTAGTCGAGGATGCGCTCCTTGACCTTTTCCAGGTCGTAGTGGTCCTCGTTCAAGATGGTGGTGGCTTTGGCGAGGTCGATCGCCTCGGCCGAGCTCTTCGACCAGGGCAGCACCGCCAGCCACTCGACGTAATTGCGGGTGACGGAGTAGTCGGCCGCCGCCGGCGACATCTTCGCCAGCCGCTGCAGCTCCCTCAGGGCCTCGACCTTGACCTCGTCGGGCATGCCGGCGGCCTCGATTTTTTTGCGCAGCTCCTCGGTATCGCGCTGATTCTCGTCGGCTTCGCCCAACTCTTTTTGGATGGCTTTAAGCTGCTCGCGCAGGTAGTACTCGCGCTGCGACTGCTGCACCTGATCCTGGACTTCGTTCTGGATCTTGGAGCGCAGCTGCTGGACTTCGAGTTCACGCGCGACATGGCGGTTCAGCAGCCCCAGGCGGGCGTACACGTCGGCGTTTTCGAGCAGCGCCTGGCGGTCGGGGGTGGCGAGCGAGGGCAGGTTGGCGGCCACGAAATCGGTCAGCCGCGCCGGGTCCTCGATGCTGGCCACGAGCGCCTGCAACTCGTCCGACAGGGTGGGCGAGAGCCCCACGATCTGCTGGAAGGTGCTGACCACGTTGCGCTGCAGGGCCTCGGTCTCCGGCCCGGCCACGGCCGGCTCTTCCGGGACCATCTCCACCTCGGCGCGCAGGAACGGCTCCGACTGCTGCCAGTTCAGCACCTTGGCCCGCACCATCCCCTCGGTGAAGATGAACAGGCTCTGGTTGGGGAGGCGCACGATCTTGTGGACGATGGCAATGCAGCCCACTTGGTGCATCTCCGCCGGTTGCGGGTTGTCGTTGCGGGCGTCAAGCTGGGTCAGCACCAGAATGAGCTTGTCCTCGCCCAGCGCGTTGACCAGGTTGACCGACGATTGCCGGCCCACCGTCAGCGGCAACACCGCATGCGGGAACAGCACCGTATCCCGCACCGGCAGCACCGGCATGACGGTGGGGAAATCGGGGAGATGGGTGGAGGATTGGGAGGCCATGGAAGTATCACTAGATCATAGTCATAAAATCTGACATTGGCAAGCGCACATCTTAGCTGGCGACCGATCCCTCGCCCCGCCCCTCTCTCCGTAGGACGCTGGCAGGCGAGGCGGTGACGAGAAAAAATCGGGTGAAATTAGCGTGCTGGTCTCCGATGCCGCGCTGGGCGATGCGGGCGCCGTAGACGGCGGCGGCGTTGGCGCTGGCGATGGCGGCGGTGTCGAGCTGCCGGGCAGCGCCCCGGCGCATGGCCTCGGCGACGCTGCCGGCGGTGTCAAAAAACGACGTTACCCGCCAATCCGGCCACTGCGCCAGGAACTTCCTGCACTGCCGCAGCGCCACCGGGTGCGATAACACCTCGCGCACGCCGGAGATGGCGGCGCTGGGATGGAGCATGAGGCAGAGCTCGATCTGGAGCTGGACCTCGGAATCGACCTGAATCTGGTCCTGGTACTGGCGCAGCAACACGGCGGTTTCCTCCACCGTGCCGGCGAGGGTGTTTTCAATGGGGACGATGGCGGCATCCACCGCGGCCTCGCCAGCGCCGGCGGCGCTCTCGGCCGCCGTGCCGGAGAGGAGCGCGGTGAACATGGCGCTGAAGTCGGCGCAGTGGAGGATCCCGGCTTGGGGGCGAAGCTGGAGCGCAGCTTGTTCGCTGAAGCATCCGGGCACGCCTTGGACTGCGATACGCATGAGTGGGCTCTCTCTACTATCCTCTTTACTGGCCGCTCGATCGATCGAGGGCCTTGCGGGCAGCGCTGGCGGCCGGCGTCGAGGGATCGATCTTCAGGCACGCCTGGAACTTGGCGCGGGCGGCGGTGGCGTGGCCGGCCTTCTGGTCGGCAAGGCCGGCGGCGAGGGCGGCGGCTTGCCGGTAGCGGGGCTGGGCGTGGGGCAGGGCCTGGACCCGGTCAAAGTCGGCGGCAGCCAGTTGCCAGTGGGAGTACACGTCTTCGATTTTGCCCAGATCGTACCAGACCTTGTCCAGCGGTGCGCGTTGATAGCCGGGGGCGTGGGCGGCGGCGCGGTCGAGGACCTGCTGGTAGGCGGCCCGTGCCGCCTCATGCTGGCCCGCCGCCTCCCGCGCCTCGGCGGCCTCGACCGCCATCAACGGGTTGCGGGGAAACTGCTGGGCTAAGCGCTCGAAGATGGGAGCGGCTTGCTGGTTGAGCCCGTCCCGGCGGTCGATGACGGCCAGGAGTACGGCGGCGTCGGTGTGGTTGCTGGCCGGGCTCGCGGCCACGGCCGCGATCTGGGCTCGCCCCTTATCTTTATTGCCACGGTAGCCGACCAGGGTGGAGACGATTTTGACCGACCATGGCAAACTGCCGGCGATGTAGTTGTGCACGCCGAGGAGCAGCCGGGGCTCGATAAAGGCGGGGTTGATCTTCTCCGCCGTCTGGGCCTCGGCGCGCGCCTGCTTGGCGTCTGTGAGCGCGCTCCAATAGTAATGTTGGATGGAAAACTCCAGATTCGACCGCAGCGCCCACGCGGCGGCGGCGTCGTAATAGGCTTGGGCGTCGCGTGGATCGCGCCGCTCGGCGGCGCTGGCCAACGCGAGCGCCTGCTCCTCGGCCTGGACCACCGCCGCCACCGCGGCCGGGTCGGGCGGCAGCAGCTTGGCGTCGAGGAACGGATCGCCATGCCCGTAGAGGGTGCTCTCCAGCGCCCCCATGCGGTACATCTCCCGGTACAACTCCGCCTGGGCCAAGTGGTTCCACGCCCCGGCGTGATCGGGCTCGAGCTGCGTCAGGCGTTGGAAGTCGGCGATGGCCTGGCCGTACTCGAGGTTATAAAAATGATTGAGCCCGTCGGCGCGGAGCGCGGCCGGTGACGGCGGCGGACCGGCCTGCGCGGCGCGCGAATTCAGACCTGCCGCCAGCGCCATCAGCGCCAACGCGGCCAGCGGCCACGCGACTCGAAACGCCCTCACCCCCTTATCTTATTATCTTCGGCGACTCCGGCACGCGCCGCGGTGGCGGGGGTGGCATCAGGCCGTGGCGTTCTGCCGCAGTGACTCGGGAGACTCACGCCACTTTTGTCGGGAGCTGCCGCCGCCGGGCGGGCAACCTTACGCCGGGACGGGCACTCTATCGCCGCACCGCAAGATCTTCCAGGAGGGTACGATGGCTGCCCTGCCCAACGACTTGAACCCTGTGCCTCCGCTCACGCCGCCGCTGGAGCTGCGGCCGCCGGTGGATACCGACGCCATGATGCAGTTCGCCTTCCGGGTGGTGGGGGACTTGGGGGCGGCGATCTCCGGTCCGCTGCTCTACATCGGTGACCGGATGGGTTTGTTCAAGGCGCTGGCGGATGGTAAGCGGCGCACCTCGGCGCAGCTGGCGGCGGAGATGGGGCTGCAGGAGCGGTATGTGCGGGAGTGGGGCGCTGCCATGGTGGCCGCCGATTACCTCGCCTACGATCCCGCCACCGGAGAGTACTGGATGGCGCCGGAGCGGGCCATGGTGCTGGCCCAGGAGGACAGTCCGGTGTTCTGCGGCGGGATGATGCAGATGATCCCCGACCATTACGCGGTCCTGCCGCAGGTGGCGCGAGCCTTCCGCGAGGGCGGCGGGGTGGGCTACGCCGAGTACGGTCCCGACACCCTGGAGGGTACCGAGCGGCTGTTCCGTCCCGGGTACCTGAACTATTTGGCGCAGGAGTGGATCCCCGCCATGCCCGAGGTGGAGCGCCGGCTCAAGGCGGGCGGCACCGTGGCCGATGTCGGCTGCGGCCGGGGGCAGGCGCTGGCGGCGCTGGCCCGGGCTTTTCCCGCCAGCCAGTTCTGGGGGTTCGACAACTTCGCTCCCAACATGGCCTACGCCAAGCAGATGGCGCGGCGCGAGCAGTTGAACGAGCGGTTGCACTTCGAGGAGCGCCCCTCCGACGCGCTGCCGCAGAGCCGCGACTTCGATCTCATCATGACCTGCGACAGCCTGCACGACATGGCCTCGCCGGAGGCGTGCGCGCGCTCCATCGCCGGGGCGCTGGCGCCCGGCGGCACCTGGTTCTGCATCGAGCCCCGCCTCAGCGACCGGCTGGAGGAGAACATCAACCCGGTCGGCAGGCTCTTCTATGCGGTGAGCACGCTGCAGTGCATGCCCTGCTCGCTGGCCACCGGCGGCGCCGGCTACGGCGCCGGCATGGGAGCCGGCAACGTCCGCCGGGCGGCGGCGGCGGCCGGCCTGTCCTCGTTCACCAAGCTGCCCATCGAACACCCCTTCAACCAGTTTTTCGCCATCCGCGCCTGAACCGCCCCTCCCCGGTGCTGCCGGTGAAGACCTCACCGCTGGCTCGCCACGTTTCGCTTAGTCGCTGCCGTGATGCTCGCACTGTGAGCCAGGAAGCGTTGATGCTCACCAAGGCGGCGCATTTGCCAGCCGCGGCGCCAGCCACACTGCGGGAGGGCAGCGCCCCCGTTGCCGTGCGGCGCCACCCCTAGCGGGCGCCCGCCGCCCTGGATGAGGCAGGCCCGCTTGAGGTTAGGCTTGGCTTGGGTAACCCTCAATCGGGGTGTTAGGCTGTTGCTATTCGGAAAACGGGGGGGGGTGAGCCGCAACCCGCGGTACTAGCCATGACAACCTTTTCTACTGCCGAAGAACGCGCCAACCAGCGCAATGCGGTGCTCGCCGGCTTTCTGGGCTGGACGCTCGACGCCTTCGACTTTTTCATACTGGTCATGGTGTTGGGGCCGGTGGCGAAGGGCTTTGGCCGCTCCATCCCTGCCATTGCGTTTGCTCTTACCGCCAGCCTCATGACGCGCCCGGTGGGCGCGTTTTTTTTCGGCTTGCTGGCGGACCGCTTCGGGCGGCGCAAGCTGTTGATCTGGAACATCCTGTTCTACTCCCTGGTCGAGGTGCTCTCCGGCCTGGCGCCCACCTACGGCGTGTTTCTGTTCTTGCGCTTCCTCTACGGCATCGGCATGGGCGGGGAGTGGGGGGTGGGGGCGTCGCTGGCGCTGGAGTCGGTGCCGGCCCGGCTGCGCGGCCTCCTCTCCGGCATGCTGCAGGAAGGCTACGCGGTTGGCTATATCCTGGCGGCCGTCGCCTACGCCTTCGTCTACCCGCATTTCGGCTGGCGGGCGATGTTCTTCCTGGGCGGGCTGCCGGGGTTGCTGTCGTTGTTCGTCATGGTCAAGGTGAAGGAAACCGAGGCCTGGGAGCAGGCGAAGACGGATTGGACCACCTACAAGCGCGCCATCTACGACAACAAGAAGTTGTTTTTTTACCTGATCGTGCTGATGGCGATGATGAATTTCATCTCGCATGGCACGCAGGACATGTACCCGACGTTTCTGCGGATGCAGCGCCACTTCAGCATCCATACCACCTCCATCATCACCATCGTCTCGATGGTTGGGGCGATCGTGGGCGGGCTGTTCTTCGGCCTGTGCTCGGACCGCTTCGGACGGAAACGCTCGATGATCGTGGCGCTGTTGCTGGCGGTGTTGATGATCCCGCTGTGGGTGCTGGGCACGAGCATCGCCTGGATCATGCTGGGCGCCTTCCTGATGCAGTTCATGGTGCAGGGGGCGTGGGGGGTGATTCCGGCGCACCTGAACGAGTTGTCTCCGGCGCCGTTGCGCGGATTTTTCCCCGGGTTTGCCTATCAACTGGGGGTGCTGGTGGCTTCGAGCGTGGTCTATGCCGAGGCGGTACTGGCAGAGCACTTCAGCTACTCGACCACCATGGGCTTGCTGGCGGGCGGACTCTTGGTCATCGGCGCGGTCGTGATCGCGCTGGGTCCGGAGGCGCACGGGGTGGCGTTCGTCCATTCTCAATCGGATTCCACGCCCACCCTGGCGCGGGCGCACCCACCGAAAGGATCCCATTGATGAAACGCATGAACCGCCGTGATTTCTCCAAGTCCTCGTTGGCCGCCTGCGCCGCCTTGGGCCTGGCTGCCGGGGCCCCCGGCCGCCTCGCCGCCGCCGCCGATGCCCGGGCCGCGCCCTGCACGCCCCCGCCTTTTCCCGAGACTCCCGGCCTCACCGAGTACGTGGGCGAATTCATCGTGAACACCCGCTATGAGGACATTCCGGCGGATGTGATCGCGCTCGGTAAAAAATCCATTTTGGACGGCCTGGGCCTGGCGCTGGCGGGCACCAAGTCGCCCACCGGGCCCATCGTCCTCAAGTATCTGGCGCTTGATGCACACTGCGCCGGCGAACACAGCGTGCTGGGAACTACGGTCAAGACGTCGGCGCGTTCGGCGGCGTTCGCCAACGGCGTCTCGATCCATGCCCACGATTACGACGACACCCAGCTCTCCTCCCAGCCCGACCGGGTGTATGGGCTGCTGACCCATCCCACCGCCCCGGTGCTGCCGGCGGTGGTATCACTGACCGAGTTGGGGGAACACTCCGGCCAGGAGTTCATGCTCGCCTATCACTTGGGAGTGGAGGTGGAGTGCAAGATCGCGGAGGCGATCGCGCCCCGGCATTATCTGGATGGATTTCACACCACCGGGACCTGCGGAACGTTTGGCGGCGCCGCCGCCAGCGCGCGTTTACTGGGACTCAACCTGGACGGCACGCGGCGCGCGCTCGGGGTCGCCGCCAGCGAAGCGGCGGGTCTGCGGGAGAACTTCGGGACCATGACCAAGCCCTTCCACGCCGGCCGCGCCACGGCCAATGGCCTATTTGCCAGCCAGTTGGCCGGCTTGGGATGGACGGCGTCGGAGCGCATTCTGGAAGCGCCCGCCGGCTTCTTCCACGCCGCTGGCGGCGGCTACGAGCCCGCGCAGTTACTCAACAAGCTGGGACATCCCTGGACGTTTGCCTCTCCCGGCGTTTCCATCAAGCCGTTTCCGTCCGGCTCCCTCACCCATCCGGCCATGGGGCTGATGCAGGCGCTGATCAAGAAGAATCACCTGCATGCGGCGGACGTCGAGCAGGTCGATATCGGCACCAACTCCCACAACGTGAAAACGCTGCAATACCACGATCCGCACACCGGTTTGGAGGCGAAGTTCAGCATGGAGTTCTGCCTCGCCATCCTGCTGGTGGACGGCCAAGCGGGGTTGCAAGAGTTCACCGACGCCGTGGTGCGGCGCCCGGACGTGCAAGCCATGGTGAAGCGCGTGCACGTCTACACCGATCCCGTGGCCGAAGCCGCTGGCTTCGATAAGATGACCAGCATCTTGAAAATCCATCTGAAGGATGGGCGCCTGCTCTCGGGCCGGGCCGATTTCGCCAAGGGCAGCCCCGCCAATCCCATGAGTTACGACGAGGTGGCGGAGAAGTTCTACGGCTGCTGCGACTACGCCGGCTGGGAGCGCAGCCGCGCCCAGCAGGTGGTGGCGATGGTGGCGGAGCTGGAACGCGCCCCCAGCACGGCCGCCTTGGCCAGGCTGCTGACGATCTAACGCCGCTTCGCCATCGTGTTCGCCGGTGCTACAATGCGGCGTATTATGAGGCTCTGGGCGATTCGACCGCTGCTGGCGATCTCTGTTGTAGCTTTGGTTGCAACCGCTGCCGTCGCGCAGCACGTGGAGGGGTTGACGCTCCCGCCTGGCTTCCATGCCACAGTGGTGGCCGACGGTCTCGGTCCCATTCGCCATTTGGCGGTTCGGGGCAATGGCGACATCTACGTTTCCACCCTCGGGAGCGGGATCATCGCGCTCCATTTGGACGCCAGCCACAAGGCCGATCAGAGCCAGCATTTCAGTGCGGTGGCGGGCGGCACCGGGATCGGCTTCTACAACGGCGACCTCTATGCCACGTCCAGCACGGGCGTGTACCGCTTCCGGTTCAGCGGTCCCAATGCGTTGGTGCCGGTGAAGATTCCGGAGATCATCGTGGATGGGATGCCGGGGGTCGGTCCCGGATTCCGGCGTGCCAACCACCCTGTGGCTTTGGACGGGACAGGCGGTCTGTTTGTCGCACTCGATGACAGCGTCAACGATTTCTGCTTTAAACCGGGAACCACCGCCGGCGTGAAACCCTGTCCGGATCTGGTGGGTCACGCCGGTATCTGGCGATTCAGTGCGAACAAGGTTGGCCAGAGATTTCCCGCCGATGGCGCGCAGATGGCCACCGGCGTCCGCGACATGACCGCGCTCGCTTGGTCGTCCGCGGATCAAAGTCTTTACGGCATCATGCACGGCCGGGACAACATGCACAAAACCTGGCCTGCGATCATCAGCAGCCAGGATGAAAGCCAGGTCGCCGACGAGATGGATCGCGT
>JANWJU010000057.1 GCA_025451775.1 Terriglobales bacterium | reverse complement strand
GCGTCTGGCGCCGCTGCCCTACACCCGCTGGGCGCTCCGCCAGGCATTGCGCCAGGGATTGCGGCCGGTGTGCTATCTGCATCCCTGGGAACTCGACCCTGACCAGCCCCGCCAACCGCTGGCGGCGGGGCAGCGGCTGCGCCACTATGCCGGACTGCGGGGCATGGAAGCCAAGCTGCGCCGCCTGTTGCGCGAATTTCGCTGTCTGCCGCTGGCGCGGATGTATGCGGACGAACTGGGTGAAGCGCGGGCGGCGGCACGCGGGGTGCCGGCGTGATCATCGTCGTCGGCCTGGCGCTGCTCATTGCCTGCGCCTGGAGCCTGTCGAACCCCTTCGTGGCCATGATCACGCTGATGGGGATCAACATCATCGAGCCGGGCCAGCTCTACCCCGTCTTCGCCGCCATCCACGTCGAGCGCGTGATGGCAATCGTGGGCCTGATCGTGCTGTTCGCGCGCGGCTACCGGTTTGCGTATCCCGTGGTCACGAAGCGCTGCCTGTACTTCTACGGCGCCTGTCTGGCCAGCATCCCCCTGGCGTTCTGGGTGGGCAACGCGGTCAGCAACGCCATTGACTTCGGCAAGGTGATCATTCTCCACCTGCTCTACGTCGCCCTGGTGACCACGCGGCGCCGCATGCGCATCGTGCTGGCCGCCTTCTCCTGCCTGATCGGCTATCTGTGCGTGACCAGCCTGATGCTGTATTTTCAGGGCGTTTACCAGCACGCCATGGATACCGACCGTATCAAGGGCCTGGCAGGATCGGCGACCGCGCCGGACTCGCTGGCGCTGACGCTGGTGACCGCCATGCCGCTGATTTACCTGCTGACGCGGCGCGGGAGCGGGGGCTGGACGCGGGCGCTGATGGCGATCATCCTGGCGCTGTCGGTGTGGACCATGCTGCTGGCGGGGGCGCGCGGCGTCTTTTACACCTTCATTTTGATTCTCCTGCTGGGAATTCTGATCAGCCGGCGGAGGATGCTGCTGCTGCCGGCGGCGGTGGGTCTGGTGCTGGTGCTGTGGGCGGTGCTGCCGGCACAGTACCAAGCGCGGTACTCGAGCGTTGACAACCTCTCGCACGACATGTCGTACCAGAACCGGGTGCTCTCGTGGGTCGGCGGAGTGCACATGTTTCTGCACAATCCGATCACGGGAATCGGCATCGGCGACTATACCTTCGCCAATGGGGCGCGCTACTGGCCGGCGCCGCGCAAGATCTACCTCAACGCGCATTCGCTGTACTTCGAGACCCTGGGGGAGCTGGGCCTGGTGGGGGTGATCACCTTCATCGGCTTCGTGGCGGCGGTGATCGGCACCAACAACCGGGTGCGGCGGCGATTGCGAACCCTTGACCTGATGGCGCGGGAGGGCAAGGCGGGAGCCGAGGCGGTGCCGGAGTGGCTGCGCCTGTTTCCCACCGCCTGCACGCTGAGCATCATCGGACTGATTTATTGCGGCTACGGGTATCATGATCTGTACCGCTCCACTTGGTACTTTCTGGCGGCGGCGACAGCCGCTGCCGACATCATCACGGCACGCGAGCTGAAGGCGGTGGCGGACGCGGCGGAGGCGGCGCCCGAGACGCTGCCGCCGGCCTGTGGGGCGGCCGGGTGAACAGGGAGAAGAAGCTGGCATGAACGCCTGGAACCAACTTTATGCCCACGTCCTGTGGCCGGCCATGGACGCAGGCTACCGCGGTCTGGGCAGGCGCATGCGGGAGTACCAGCGCCTGGAGCGTCTCAGTCCGGAAGCCATTGCCGAGCGGCAGTGGCGGGATCTGCAGCGGCTGCTGCGCCACGCTTACGCCACCTGCCCCTTCTACCGCCGGCGGTTTGACCGCGCCGGTCTCGATCCGGGGCGCATGCACGGACCCGAGGAACTGCAGCGCCTGCCGGCGCTGACCCGCGACGATCTTCGCGGCCAGGGCGCGGCGATGCGCTCCCGCGCCTTCGCCGGCGCGAGCTTGTTGCCGGCGGCCAGCGGCGGCACCACGGACACGCCCGTGCCCTTGTGGCGGGATCCCGAGTCCGTGCGGGCCAAGCACGCCATCCAGGAGGTATTCCATCTGTGGGCGGGTTCCCGTCCGGGCGACAAAGTCTTCTACCTGTGGGGAGCGCGGTCGGACTTCCCCGCCGCCCCGAGTTGGCGCTGGCGCGCGTATCAGCGTTACGTGAAACGCGAGCACATTGCCGCCAGTTCGCAGCTGGGCGCCGCGACCATGGAGGAATACCGGCAGCGGTGCAATCGGTTTCAGCCGCGAATCCTGAGAGCCTATCCGACCCCGCTGGCGGTGTGGGCGGATTTTCTGCTGCAGAGCGGACGCGACTACCACCGTCCGCATGCCATCGTGGTCACCGCCGAGGCGCTGCTGCCGGCTCAACGGCGGATGATCGAACGCGCCTTCGCATGCCCCGTGTATGAACACTACGGCAGCCGCGAGTTCGGCATGATCGCCGCGCAGTGCGAAAGGTTGGAAGGCATGCATGTGCACCCGGCCATCGCCTATGTCGAGCGCGAGGCCGTTCCCGGGGGCGGCGGGCTGGAGCAGCTTCTGGTCACCGACCTGCTCAACTACGGCATGCCCCTGATCCGGTATCAGATCAACGACTGTGTAACGGGGGCGGCGGCGCCCTGCGGCTGCGGCCGCGGGTTTGCGGTACTGCCGGGCATCTCGGGGCGCACCGCGGATGTGCTGCGC
The DNA here is from genome assembly GCA_025451775.1 of Terriglobales bacterium. Classification (GTDB taxonomy): domain Bacteria; phylum Acidobacteriota; class Terriglobia; order Terriglobales; family SCQP01; genus SCQP01. Next base: position 4,435 of record JANWJU010000057.1, on the reverse strand, counting down.
CGGCGTGACGGGACGCTGGTGCCGGGCGTGGCGCTGACCAATCGTGTGCTGCAGGTGTCGCCGGGGCTCGTGCAAACGCAGATCATTCAGGAGAGCGAGCTTGCGTTTCGCTTGCGCTATGTCCCCGGGCCGGCATTCACGCCGGCGGACCTGGAGCCGCTGCGCCGCAAACTGCAGGAGTTTTTGGGCGAGGGGCTGCACTGGGAATGGGAAGCGGTGCCGGAGATACCGCGCGAAGCCAACGGCAAAACGCGCTTTTGCATCTCCCGGCTGCCGCAGCCGTGGCAGGCAGGTGGCCAACATGGCACTTGATGGCCTGCGCCGGGCGAGCCTGTACCGGCTTTGGATCGCGCGGCAACGCCCCGGCGCACGCCGCGAGTGGCAAAGGCTCCGCCGTCTGGAGGCAGACAGCGGCGAAGAGCTGGCCCGCCGGCAATTGGAGCGGCTGCGCTCGCTGTTGGCCTGGGCGGGCCGGCAAAGCCCGTTTTACCAAGAGCGCTTCCGCGCCGCCGGCTTTGAGGCGCGGGAACTGCAAAGCGTGGCCGGGCTCGCCGCCCTGCCGGTGCTGACCAAGTCGGAGCTGCACAGCCAGGGCGAACGCCTACTGCCGGGGCCGCGGCAGCCGGATTGGGAAGAAAACGCCAGCGGCGGCTCGACCGGGGAGCCGGTGCGGCTGCTGCAGAACCGCTCCTACTGGAGGGAATCGCAGGCGGCGCAGTGGCTGATGGAGGGATGGTGGGGCATCCGTCCGGGTGAGGCCATGGCCTGCCTGTGGGGTGCCGACCGCGATCTGGCGCGGCGCAGCCGGCGCGAGCGGCTGGGTGAGGCCATCGTGCAGGCGCGCAGTCTCAACGCCTTTACAGTGACGGAGAGCGATTTGCACCGCTTTGCCGCCATGCTCGGCCGCTGGCGGCCGCGCTTCATCATTGGCTACGCCTCGGCGCTGGATCTGTTTGCCCGCTTTCTGCTGCAACACGGAATCGCACCGCCGCGTCCGCAGGCGATCAAATCCACCGCCGAGGTGCTGCGGGCGGAAGAGCGGGAGCGTATCCGCACCGCCCTGGGGGCGCCGGTGTACGATTTCTACGGCTCGCGCGAGTCCAACTGCCTGGCGGCCGAATGCGGCGAGCATAGCGGCCTGCATGTCAACTGCTGGAGCCGCGTGGTTGAGGTGGTCGACGCCAACGGGGCGCCCGTGGGCCCTGGAACGCCGGGGCGGATTCTGGTCACCGACCTGAGCAATCGCGCCACCCCCCTGGTGCGCTACGAGAATGGCGACGTGGGCGAATGGAGCGCCTCGGCCTGCGCCTGCGGCCGGCCCTATCCGCTGCTGGCGCGCATCGTGGGGCGCAAGAGCGATTTTATCCATACCCCCTCGGGCAAGCTTGTCCATGGGGAGTATTTCACCCACCTGTTCTATGACCAATCACAGGTGGAAAGCTTCCAGGTGGTTCAGCGTTCGCTGCAGCGCCTGGAGGTGGACATGGTGCTGCGCGACGACAGCCTGGAGGTGGTCAAGGCCGCGCTGGGACCGCGGATCGCGACGGCCATGGGTCCGGGGGTGCAAATCCATTTCCAGCGCGTGAGCGCCATTGCCCGCAGCCCCAGCGGCAAGCATCACTTCACCCGCTCCGAGTTGGACCTGCCCTGGGGGGGCGGCGCGGCGCAATGAAGCCGGGACGCACCGCCGGGGCCGCCGCGACGGCCAGGGTGTACTGAGCCATGGCCCCCGCTTCCCTCGCCCGCGGCATGCCGACGGGAACCTCCTCTCTGGAAGGCGCGCGGCGGCGCCTGCCCTGGAACGCCGTCGCGAACGCCACCGGGCTGCTGATCAACCTGGCTCTGACCGCGTTCATCACCCCATTGCTGGTGCGCGGGTTGGGCGAGGTGGCGTTCGGCATTTGGGCGCTGGTGGGACACATCGCCGGCAACATGAACCTGCTGGATTTCGGCATGCAGGTCACGGCCACCCGCTACCTGGCGCACCACCACGCCCTCGACGAACGGGAGCACATTCACGAGGTGCTCGCATCGGCACTGGTCTTCTCCCTGATTCCGGCCAGTCTGGCCCTGGCGGCGGGAGCGCTGGTGGCCTGGTGGGCGCCCGCACTGTTCCACCTGCCGGCGGCGTACGTCGCCAGTGGACGGGCCGCGATTTTTCTGGTGGCCGCCAGCGTGGCCCTCATGTTTCCCGGCGGGGTGGCCAACAGCGCCATCCCGGCGCTCTCGCGCTACGACCTGCTCAACCTGCGCAACATCTTCTGGAGCGTGTTGCGGGTCGGCTTGCTGTGGTGGGTGCTGCAACGCGGCGACGGGCTGGTGGCGGTGGCGCTGGTCTGTTTTCTCGCCCAGGCGGCCATGCTGCTGATGGGCACGGTGCTGGCCTTTCGGCTGCTGCCCTGGGTGAGGCTGCGCTGGCGGCATTGCACCCGCACCACGCTGCGCGCCCTGATGAGCTTCAGCTTCTGGGCCTTCCTGATGTCCATCGCCTCGCGGTTGATCTTCACCGCCGACAATGTGGTGGTGGCCATCGTGCTGGGCCCCGTGGCGGTGGCCTTCTACGGAATCGGCAGTGCGATTGCCGACCAGATGCGCAACGGGATGTTCACCGTGGCCATGCTCTACGCTCCCCTGGCGGCGCAGATCAACGCGCTGCGCGACCGCGAGGGGCTGGCGCGGCTACTCGGCCGCGGCACGCGGATCGCCATGCTGCTGTGCCTGCCGGGAGTGCTGGCCATGGCGGCGATCGGGCGGCCCTTCCTGCAGTTCTGGCTGGGCGCCGATTACGCCGCCCGCACCACACCGGTGCTGGTGCTGCTCTGCCTCAGCGGCGCCACCTACGTATTGGCGCTCACCTGCAACCAGGTGTTGACGGGGATGAACCGGCACCGCCTGAGCGCCCGCATTTCGCTGGCCGAGGCCGCCTCCAACCTGGGTCTGAGCGTGTTTTTGGCCATGAAGATGGGGGAAGTTGGGGTGGCGTGGGGCACCTTGCTGCCGGCAACCGTTTGCGAAGGGATTCTGCTGCCCATCTGCACCTGCCGGCTGCTGGGGGTTCGCTACGGGGCCTATTACCGGGAAGCGCTGCTGCGCCCCTTGCTCGCCGGGGTGCCCCTGGCGCTTTGGTTGTTGTGGATGCGTTGGTCGGAACTGGTACGCGGCTGGCTCTCCCTGGGCCTGTGGCTGGCGCCGGGATTGCTGCTCTACGCCGTGGCCGCCTGGTACTGGGCCCTGAACCAGGAAGAGCGGGCCCAAGGACGGATGTGGCTGCGCCGGGCGCTTCGCCTGCCCGCGCCGGAGATGAGTTGAAACGCCTGCTCAAAGCCTGGGGGCTGGGCGTGGGCATGGCGCTACTGTGGCCGTGGGTGGGCTGCGAGCGGCTGGCGCGCCGCTGGGCGGGGGAGGATGTATGGTTTGAGCCGCAGGCGGAATGGCTGAGCCTGATCCCGGGACGGCTGGGCGTGCTGGCGCGCGCCGCCTTTTACCATCTCAGCCTCGACGGCTGCCCGCTCGACGTCGGCATCCAGCACGGCGCCATCATCACCCAAAGCGACGCGCGGCTAGGCGCCGGCGTTTATATCGGGATTCGCAGCATCGTGGGCCATGCGGCAATCGGCGAGGGGACGCTGGTAGCGGACCATGTCCAGATCCTGAGCGGCGCACGGCACCACCAACCGCTGCCGGGCAGCTCCAGAGGCGTGCACCCTGCTGCGGTGTCGCGCACCCAACGCATCACCATCGGCCGCCATTGCTGGATTGGAGCCCAGGCGGTGGTCATGGCCTCGGTGGGCGACGCCACCGTGGTGGGGGCGGGCAGCATCGTCACCCGCCCGCTGCCGGCCGCAGTCACCGCCTATGGGAACCCGGCGCGGGTGCGGAGCCAAACCGGCGTCGGGATGTGAGCCGCGGTCTAATTGCCGCAGGCGGCGGGCAGAGCCGCCAGGGTCAGGGTATCCGCCGCGGATTCATTGTCCTGCCGATCCACGGTGGTCAAGGAAAGCTGCACCGGATTGTTGGCATCCACCTGCCACAGCACCCACTGGACGCTCCCCACAGGAGGAGTGGCGATCAGGTAGGACTGGGTCAGCAGCGGCGCGGCGCCGTCTCCGTAGTAGATGCGGTAATAGCGGGCATCGGCGGAGGTGGAGGCCGCCCAGTTGAGGCGTAAATACTTGACGCTGCCGCCGTCGGTGGTGGCAGTGCCAAGGCAGGCCGCAAGGCCCGAAGGAGGCGCCGGCGCGGTGGTGTCGAATTTGGTGGCGCCCTGGGCGGCGATCTGGGCGCCGGCGCCGGCGCCGGCGGTAACCTCGAATACATTGGAGAGCTGTCTGCTCTCCAGGCCGGAGTTTTCCTGCGCGGTCTCGGCGTAATCGTAGGTGGCGCCGGCCGTGGCCGTGGCGTCGGTGAAGGTGGTTGCGGTCCCCTGGGCGCGGTT
>JANWJU010000056.1 GCA_025451775.1 Terriglobales bacterium | reverse complement strand
TGGCGGTGCATCTGCACGGGGCGAGTGGGTACATGCGCGAGTTGGAGTTTGAGCGCATGTGGCGCGATGCCATGGCCAGCAGCCTGTATTCGGGCACGACCGAGATGCAGCACAACCTGATCGCCGAGAGCCTGTTGCGGCCGGTGGTGCGGAGCGAGGAGGCGGGAGGATGAGAGCACAGCGGCTCAGCCAGGCGGTGGAAGCGGCCGCCGAGCGGCACGGCGAACGGGCGGCGATCCGCGGGCCCGGGAACGAAGAGATGAGCTACGCCCAACTGGAGCAGGACAGCCGCGGGTGGGCGGCGTGCCTACAGGCCTCGGGCATCCGCAAGGGCGATCGCGTCGGGGTGTACATGGCCAAGTCGCCGGCGGCGGTGGTGGCGCAATGGGCGGTACTGCGCGCCGGCGGGGTCTATGTGCCCCTCGATGCCTGGGCGCCGGCGGGCAGAATTGAGGCCCTGGCGAAGGATTGCGGGGTGGCGGCCATGCTGACCGACGCGCCGCGCGCCCAGGTGGTGGCCGGCTGGCAGACTCCACCCGAGCGGCAGTGGAACATGCAGGGAACGGGTGTGCCGGCGGGCGAGGGGTGGCGCAGGGAGGAGGGAACCAGCGATGAGCTGGCCTATATTCTCTACACCTCCGGGTCCACCGGGGTGCCCAAAGGGGTGATGTTGAGCCACGGGCACGCGCTGAACTTTACCGACTGGGCGGGGGAGGCGGCGCAGTTGGTGCCCGGGGATCGGGTGGCCAGCCACGCACCCTTTCACTTCGATCTGTCCATCTTCGATTTGTGGGCGACCCTCAGCCGGGGGGCGACGGTCTGTCTGCTCGATCCGGTGACGGCCCGGTTTCCCCCGGCGGTGGCCGAGTGGATCGTGGCCGAAGGCATCACGGTGTGGTATTCGGTGCCTTCGGCGCTGGTGCAGATGCAAGCCCAGGCGGAGAAGGTATCGGCAGGCGTGTTGCGGGAGGTGATCTTTGCCGGGGAAGTGTTTCCGCCCCCGGCGCTCGCCGCCTGGCGGCGCGCCCTGCCCCGGGCGCGCTTTCACAACTGGTACGGGCCGACGGAAACCAACGTCTGCGCGCACTACACCCTGCCGCCCGGGCCGCCGCGCGCCGGGGAGGGCGAGGCCTTGCCCATCGGCGCCGCCTGTCCGGACTTCGATCTGGCGGTGTGGGATGAGGAGCGGCGCCCGGTGGCGATGGGCACGGCGGGATATTTGTGGGTGCGGGGGCCGGGGGTGCTGAGCGGCTACTGGGGCGACGCCGCGCGCACCGCGGCGGTGATCTGGGAGCGGGAGGCGGCGGGGGGACGGCGGGAGAGGTGGTACAACACCGGCGACCTGGTACGGCGGGGGGGCGGCGGGGAACTGTACTTTGAAGGGCGGCGCGACGACCTGATCAAGTGCCGCGGCTATCGCATCTCTCTGCGCGAGGTGGAGCAGGCGCTCGAGGCCTCCGGAGGCGTACGGCAGGCGGTGGTGGTGGCGACGCCGGACGCGGCCCACGCGGTCGGGCTGGCGGCGTTTGTGCTGGCCGAGCCGGGGGAGGAACTCGCCGGCCTGCCGGCGCGCTTGCGCCAGCGGGTGCGGGAGCGGCTGCCGCACTACATGGTGCCGGAAAAAATCGAAGTGCGGGAGGTGTTTCCCATGACCACGACCGGGAAGGTGGATCGTCAGGGGCTGATGCGGGCAGCCGCCGGCGCCTGACACGCGGGGCCATGGCGAAGGCGGGGGTCGCAGGCGGACGCTGGCGTGAGGGTTGGCGCAGCCGCCGCCAGCTGGGGTTGGGCCAGTGGCTCTATCGCGGGGCGCAAGCCCTGCTGCGGCGCAGTGGCGGCGGGCGCTGGGTGGAGTGGCGGCTGCATCACATCATCGGCATCCGCCCCCAGGACCTGCGCCTGCCGGCGCGGCTGGCGCGCGGGCTGGAGGTGCGCGAAGCGGGTGCGGCGGATCTCGCGGCGATGGGCCAACTGCGGGCGCCGGTGGGAGTGGAGTATGGGGCGCGGCTGGCGCAGTCGCACCGCGCGATTGCCGCCTACCTGGGTGGACGGATGGTGGCCTTCGTGTGGGTGGTGCGGGGGCCGGCGCGGCTGCGCACTTCCTTCGGCAACTGGTGGCAGATGAATGGCGGCATGGCCTGGCTCTACGATCTGTACTCGCACCCGGAGGTGCTGGGGGCGGTGCCGCATCTGTACGCCTGGCTCGCCGAGCATCCGCCGGGGCCGGGGGTGCGCTTCTACGTAGGGCAGACGGATTATGAGAACCGGCGTTCCTGGCTGGCGCACCGCAGCCTGGGATATCAGAACTGGGCTCAGTTGTGGACCTGGCGCTGCGGCGGCTGGCGGCGGCAGATGAGCCGCAGGCTGACCCGTGGAACCGGTGCGCGGCGCTGGCATTGGCATGGGGCGAATTCGCCCATCGCCCTGCCCCGGCTGGCGCCGGCGGTAGATGCGCCCGTGGCCGCATACGCGAATTCCTGCGACCTCGAGGTGCAGTGCGGGTGTGGCCGGCAGTTGGCGACGCGCGAGGAGGAGATCGTCTGCGTCTGCGGGCGGCGGCTGGGAAGCAACCAGGGCGGCGTGCTCTGCCTCGGCGAAGCGGTGCCGTACTGGGGTGAAATACCGGAGATGGAGATGCAGGCGTTGCTCGCCGACGCCGGGCAGCGCGGCTGGCGGGCGGCGGCCCGCGAGCACCTCAGCCGCGGGCTGTACGAGTACGTGTGCGGGGAGGAGCGGGCGGCGTTCGAGGATCTCCTGCCGCTGGCGGCCGGGACGCGGGTGCTGGATATCGGCGCCGGGTGGGGAAGCATCGCCGCACCGCTGGCCCGCCGCTACTCGGTGGTGGCGGTCGAGGGGGTGGAGGAGCGGGCACGGTTTCTGGAGTTGCGCCGGCAGCAGGATGGCCTGTCGCACCTGCGGGTGGTGCGGGGAGAACTGCACAACGTCCCGCTGGCGATGGGACAATTCGACGCCATCATTGCCAACGGGGTGCTGGAGTGGGCGGCGCTGCTCGATGCGCCGGTGTCGCCGGAACAGGTGCAGTGGCGCTTTCTCGACCGGCTGCGCGAGTTGCTGGCCCCCGGCGGATGCATCTATCTGGCGATTGAAAATCGTTTTGGCTGGCCGGTGCTGCGCGGCAGCGCCGACCACAGCGGGCTCCCCTATACTAGCCTGCTGCCGCGGCCGCTGGCGCGCTGGGTGTGCGCCCATAGCCATGCCTATCGTTCGCAATTCAACGTCGGGTACCGCACCTACACCTACTCGTATGGCGGCTACCGGAAGTTGTTCCGGCAGGCGGGCCTCGAGGTGGAGCAGAGTTGGGTGTGCACCCAGGGGTACAACCAGCCCGAGAAGATGGTGCCCCTCGATCGCGCCGCCATCCGCTTTGCCACCTGCCGCAGGCCGCAGGGACGGCTGCGGCGTCTGGCGCGCCGCCTCGAGGCGCAGCCCTGGGTATGGCGCTCGATAGGCTCGGACTTCGCCTTCCTCTTGCGGGCTGGGGAAGCGCAGGGTGCGGCGGTGCAGGCGAGGCGCGGTCATGCATGAACTGGTGCGGGAGTGGAGTGCGGCCGGGGGCGCGGGAGCGATCCTGGCGCGCTTGCCTTTGGATCAGGGCGGCCTGACCGCCGCGTTCGCCCCGGGCCGCGGCGGCAGCCGGCTGCTGTGGCTGGCCAAGACGGTGCGCGGGGAAGCCGCCTGCGCGCGGCTGCGCGCCGAACGCCTGGCGCTGGAGCGGCTGGCGCCCCTGGCCGAGAGCCTGCGCCTGCCGCGGGTGCTGGCCGGCAGTGAGAGTGGCCAGGGGGAGGCGGCGGAAGCCTGTCTGCTGCAGACGGCGATCGAGGGGAAACCGATGCGCGTTGACTGGCACGCTGCCGCGGGCCGCGCGCCGCTACCCCGGGAGATGATCGCGGCCGGCGCCTGGCTGCGGCGATTTCAGCGCTTGTGCCGCAAACGTTCGGAGCTGAAGCCCGGCCTGAGCCTGGCGGAGCTGGGAAGGCAGGTGCAATCGCGCCTGGCGGCGGCGCCGGAGCCGGCCGGCGCGCTTCTCGCGCCGCTGCTGGCGCAACTGGAGGACGCCGCGGGAGAGGCGGAGTGCATTCCCATCCACGGTGATTTCTGGGCCGGGAACCTGATCCGAAGCGGCCGGCGCGACGAAATCGGCGTGGTGGACTGGAGCGGGTTCGGCCCCGGGTCGGCCCTCGATGACCTGCTGACCTTCATGGCCAGCCTGCCCTGCCGGACGTCGGGCGAGGCCGGGTCACGGCTCCACGGATGGCGGCAGCTATGGTTCCAGCCAGGCAGGGCGCAACAGTACCTGCGCGCCTGGGCGGCGGAAGCGGAGTACGGCCCGGCCCAGGCCCGCTTTGCCTTCTACCTGTTTCTGGCGCGGCGGCTGGGGTGGGAAATGGGTCTCGATCTGCAGGCCCGCAACCGGGCGGAGCGCGCCGCCGCGCACGCGCACTGGACGGCGGCTCTGGCCTGGCTGCGGCAAAACCGGTTCCCCGATCCATTCACAAATTCCGTGCCTGCTTGACAGGCGGCAGTTGCCGTGCCATGTTGAAACGGTTCGGTCAGAGTTGCATATTTTGACCTGCATCGTGGCTGGATGGAGGAGCGGGTGGTGATGTGGTGACCATGGCGCAACGCCAGGCGATCGTACTCGACAGCCGAATAGAGAGCGTGGATCAGGCGGAAGCGACCGCGGAACGGGTCGCGGCCAGCGCCGGATTCGACGAGAGCGAGCGCCATCGCATCGCCATGGCGGTGCGCGAAATCACCGTCAACGCGGTGATGCACGGCAACGCCTATGATCGCGGCAAGAAGGTCACCATTGAGTTTCAACTCTCACCCGATGAGTTGGTCGTCAAGATCAGTGACCAGGGCGCCGGTTTCGACATGGAGGTCGTGGCGGATCCGCTGGCGCCCGAGAACCTGCTGCGGGCGTCCGGGCGGGGTATTTTTCTGGCGCGCGCCTTCATGGACCAGGTGGACGTGCAGCCCAGCAGCGCGGGGACGTCGGTGCTGCTGATCAAGCACCGCCAACCGCCGCTGCCCACGCCGCCGCCGCACAAATAGGAATCAGACGCCAGAAAGGAAGACGAGCGTTGTCAGGCGCCCAGCGCCTGCGCCGAGGATGACCCGATGATCAAAGTGACCTGCCGCCGCATTGATTCCGTGACCGTGGTGGATCTGGGGGGGCGCATCACCCTGGGGGAGGGGGCGACGGTGCTGCGGGACACCATCCGCGAGCTGCTGGCGAAGGGCGACAACCGGATTCTGTTGAACCTGGGGGATGTGACCTACATTGACAGTTCCGGCCTGGGCGAGCTGGTGAGTGGGTTTTCCCTGGTGCGCAAGAGCGGCGGCGATCTGAAATTGCTGCACCTCACCCGCAAAGTGCACGACCTGCTGCAGATCACCAAGCTGTACACCGTCTTCGACGTGCAGGACGACGAGGCCCGGGCCATCGCCGCCTTTGACAGCCCGGCGGGAGCCAGCGGTGCGCATT
>JANWJU010000055.1 GCA_025451775.1 Terriglobales bacterium | reverse complement strand
TGGCGCCGTCGCGGCGGCCGGTGCGAACCGAATCCCAGATGAGGAAGGCCTTGGTCATGTACTCGCTGGCAATGATGTGATCCTGGGCCTGATACCAGTACAGCACCAGTTGGCGGTCGCCGCTGTTTTCGACCACATAGCGGTTGATCGCCACGCCCTCCCCCGCCGCCGCCAGGGGGACGGTGTCGTCGAGGATCGGCTCCCATCCCGAGCCCGGCAGGCAGTTTTTGGGCGAGTGCATGGCTTCGCCGGCGTGCTGGCTGCGATAGTAGGCGACGAAAAAGTTGGCCGGCTGCCCCTGGGCGTTGCGGTAATTGCGCAGTAGATAGTCGTCGGCCTTGAGCACGCCCAGCACGTCGCTGGTCATGCGCGGCTGGGATTCCAGCGTCCAGGCGCCGACGCTGGCGGGAAAATTCTGCAGCGGCTGCAGCAACGGCACCGTGGGCGAGGCGCCCAGGCGCGATCGCACCCCGAAGGTGGCCAGCAAAACGATGGCGAGCAGCAGCCAATGACGACGGGATTGGGCCGACATACGTTGCCTCCGGTTGCCCTCAGGCCGGGTGCGGGGCCGCGCGGGAGCGCCGCTGCCGGCGTGCCAGCAGGCTGGCCTCGCCCAACAGCGCGATAAACGCCACCACGAAGATCACCCAGCCGGAAAATTCGTGAAAAAAGCCTTCGCTGTATTGCGGGCCGAACCAGCGTCCGATGAGACCGGTGGCGGCAATGCGCAGGGCGTTGGCGCCGAGGGCGATAGGGATGGCGCTCAGCACCAGCCCCAGGCGCACCCAGAAGCGTGCCGGTACGAAGTAGGCCACCAGCATGGCCAGCGCGATCAGGCTGAACAGGGAGCGGATGCCGCTGCAGGCTTCGGCCACATCCAGGGTGCGCTGGGGCAGCATGAGGATATTGCCCGAGCGGTAGACCGGGATGGAGCACAGATTCAGCAGGAACGCCGCCCAGGAGGAAGCCAGCAGCTGCAGGGGGAACGCGATGGAATTGAAGATGATGGCCGGCAACGGGATGGCGAGCAACAGCAAGGTCAGCGAGAACAGTTGGGTGCGCAGCAGTTGCCAGCCGGAGAGGTAGACGAGGGCGCCAGCGATGAGCAGCAGCAGGGAAGTGCGCTGCAGAAAGTATTCCGCCCCCAGAAAGCCCACCAGGTACTGCGCCTCCGCCACCACCGCCAGCACCAGCCCCCAATGCGAGGGCCGCGCCGGGATACGACGCAGTTGCCCGCGCTGCTGCCAGACGATGAAGGCGACCGCGAAGGGGATGATGAAGCCGTGGGAGTAGTTGGGGTTGTTGGCCCAGTCGTAACCCAGCCCCCACAAAACCGGGACATACACGGCACTCAGGGCAACCAGCGCGATCAGATAGATGGAGCCAATGGACCAGCGGCTGTCTGTGATCGCGGCGGCGGGGGCGGAGGCGGCCAGCGGCAGATCGTTCGGCGGCGCTAGGGAGGGGCTGTGCGGCATGGTGTCAGCCGAGCGGCAAGATGAAACAGGCAAAAAAATACCCTGAGGTCCGGAGCCCGCTTCCAGACCACAGGGTAGCGCGGATTAGTTCTGGACGTCCAGAACGCCGTCATGAAGCCGGCGCTTGAACAGGAACGCCAGGCCCAGCAGACCGGTGCCCAGCAGAGCCAAGCTGGCCGGCTCGGGAACCTCGCCGATGTACTCCTGCGGCAGGGTGCCCTGGGGCTGACCCACGCCGGTGGGAGTAAAGATGACGAAATTCGAGAAATCCATGCCGTAGTAGTTGTTGGCCGTGGCCACATTGGCCGCGTTCAGCCAATAGGCGGAAGCGGTGTTAGCCGGACCAATGCTCGCCAAGGAGGGATTGCCACCGTTGAAGATGTCCCAGATGGCATAGTTGATGGCGGCGTTCACTTCGTCATAGTTGTAGCCCGGCGGCGGCGTGCTGAGGCCGTCGAACTGGGTGTACAACCAAGCCGCTTGCTGGTAGTTGGTGATCTGCTGCGCGGTGGGCGTCGCCGAAGCAAACATGCCACCGGTGATGCTGGTGCCAGCTGGGTCGGTGAAGTGGTTGACAGTGGCCTGCCAAGTCTCCCCCCCAGTCACAGAGTCGTTTACGTCATCACATGCAACGATGATGTTGCTACCATTCACATTGATGACGTAAGGGTAATAGATTTCCTTGTTGCCGTTGGAGACCACCCCGTTTACCGGAGTGCCGTAGCCACCCACGAAATTAACGGTAACCGGGCTTGCCGAGGCAAGGACAGCCAGTCCCAACGCCAGAGACGCAATCTGAATGAGGTTCCGAAGTTTCATATAGCTAACTCGTCCGCCCGCGTCCATACACTTGTGGACCCAAGCACCCTCACCTCTGCACGTCGTGCGCCACAATTGCACACTGAAAACAAAGCACTTACAGGAAAGAAAGTGCGCAACCCGATGCGCACTTTGAGCGAGGTTGTTCCCTCCCCAGGGTTGAGGCCGGGGTGCGCAGACATCTGCACATCGGGGGAAAGTCGGCGGGCCAGGGTCGCCGATCTGATAACGAAAGCCGGGGTTCAGCCGCTGCGCCAGTGAAACCGCCGCCGGCAAAAGGTCGAAGCCGTCCCGCTGCCGAGGCGCCAGCCGGGGGCATGGCGGCGACGGCCGAGGGGAGCCGACCGGCGCCGGGGCGGCTGCGGGAGGCGTCGGGGACGGAACCGGGGCCCGGCCTGCGCAAGTGGAGGGGCGTCCGGAAGGGAAGGTTCCAACGTTAGAATGAAACTCGATATGGCAGGGAGGGAGCAGACGTCAGGGCAGGACCACGCCGCTGCACCGGGAGCAGGCATGCGAATGGCCATCGTCCGTGGCCGGGCGGAGTTGATGGGCCTGCGGGAGGAGTGGGACAAGCTTCTCGACCGCATGCCGCGCGCCTCGCCTTTCCTGTCCTGGGACTGGATACAAGCTTGGTGGGAGGAGTTTGGTCCCGGAACGCAAATGTATGTCATCACGGCTCGCCGGGCGCTCGGTGAGCTGGTGGGGGTGGCACCGCTGCATGTGGTGCGGCGTTGGATCTGTGGGGTGGTGAGGATACGGCGGCTGGAGTTTATCGGCTACCGCGGGTCCGGCGTCTGTGCCGACCACTTGGATTTCCTGGCCCCGCCGGAGGAGCGGGAGGTGGTGGCGCGGGCCCTGGCGGCCACCGCCTGGCAACACCGGTCGGAATGGGACGAGTGGGACCTGGCTGACCTAGCTGAAGATTCGAGCGTTCCGGAGGCGTGGGCGGCCGCCGGTGGGGAATTGGGCCAGGTGCGGGAAGCCGGGGAAGTCTGCTACTACCTTCCCCTGCCCGCGACCGTGGACGAACTATGGGATCAGCTGCGGCAACGCCATCCGCGAACGGTGGCCAACCTGGGGCGGGACCGGCGGCGGCTGGAGCGGCGGCATCGGGTGCGGCTGTCCGCGGTGAAGGGAGCCGGGGAGGTCGCGGCGACGATGGCGGCGCTGGCGGAGTTGCATGGCGCGGCGCAGGCGCGCCGCGGAGGGGCAGGTAACTTTCATCGCCCCGGCTACCGCCGCTTCCACCAGCGCCTCGTGGCCCGGCTGCAAGGCCGGGAGACACTGTATCTGGCCAGAATGGACTGCGGGCCGCGGCCGGTGGCGGTGTTGTACGGATACTGTCGCGGCGGCGTCCTGTACTTCTACCAGTCGGGATTCGATACTGCCATGGCCAGCGACGGGGTGGGACGCCTGCTGTTGGCCTGGGTGCTGGAGGACGCGGTGGAACGGCTGCAGGCGCATGAGTTCGATTTTCTCCGGGGACCGGAGCAGTACAAGACCCTGTGGGCGCCGGCAGCACGGCACACGCAACGCTGGCGCGGTTGGCGTGCCAACGCGGCCGGCCGGCTGGCGCGGCTGGATTGGCGGGCGCGGCGGCAACTGGCGCCATGGCGAGCGCGGCTGCGGGGCCGGCGGGTGGAAGGGGCAAGGTGAAGCGCCAGCCTGGCGGGGGCGAGGTCGTGCTGCAACCATGGCACGGTCTGGAAGGCCTGGAGGAGATCGCGCCGGAGTGGGAGAGGCTGTGCGAAGCCACGGCGGCTCCGCCATTGCTGGGGCCGGCCTGGATTCGCGCCCACGTGAGCGCCTATGAGCGGTCGGACCGCCTGGTGCTCCTAACGGCACGCCACGCCGGCGGTTTGGCGGCTGTATTGCCCCTTGTCCGCGGCCGCGCGACGCTCCGCGGCTTGCCGGTACGTATGTTGCGCGGCGCCGGCAACCGGAATACGCTGCGTTTTGATCTTACCGCGGTCGCCGGGCCAGCCGGGGAAGCGGTCCTGGACGCGCTCTGGCAGCAGGTGGCCGCCTGGCAGGATTGGGACTGTCTGCAGTTGCCGGAGACGCCGGCGGGCGGGCCCGCGGCGCAGTGGGTCGAGATTGCCACCGCCGCCGGCTACCGCGTTGGCCGCTGGGCGAGCAAGAGTGTGCCCTATATCGCGATCGGGGAGGGAGAGACGGGGATGGAGCAGACCTCGCGCGATTTTCGCGCCCATCTCCGTTGGGCGCGGCGCCGGCTCGAGGCCCTGGCACCGCTGCGTTTGGAGACGGAGAAGCGGCCCCAGCCAGCAGCCCTGGAATCGTTTTACCAGTTCGAGGCCGCGGGTTGGAAAGGCCACGCCGCCGACGGTCAGGCACTCCTGCGCAAGGGGCCGGAGGCGCGGCGGTTTTTTCACGAGTTGGCGGAAGGCGCGGCGGCAGCGGACCAGTTTGTCGTGCACCGGCTCTGCCTGGGTGAGCAGGTTATCGCCAGTTCGCTGGGCCTTGAGGATGCCCACGCCTACTATCTGGTCAAGACGAGCTATGACGAGCAGTACGCCCGCTATTCACCCGGTCATTTGCTGACCGAGGCTCTGGTGCACGCGGCCGCCGGCGCCGGCCGCCGCCGTTTCGACTTTTGCGGCGAAGCGTTTGCTTATGAGGGTCGCTGGACGCGGGAGCGGCTGCCGCACGCGTTCCTGTTTGTCTTTCCGCCGACCACGCGGGGCCGCCTGCTGTACAGCGCCAAGTTTGGCGGACTGGACAGGTGGATGCGCCGGTGCCGCGAATGGAGGGGTGGCGGCACCCGCGGCCGCTCGTCAGCGGCGGCGCGGTAGAGATCAAAAGTCGGCGCGGGACATCGCGCCCCAGCGCCGCCAGCGGGGCTTCCAGGCGGCCGCGCGCAGGAAGTGAGATTGGATCTGGGCGGCGAAGTCTTCCCCGCCGTAGCGCTCGGCGCGTTTCCGGTTCATCTGTCCACGCCGGCGGCGCAGGGGTTCCTCGGCAGCCAGTTGCAGCAACTCCGCCGCGCAGGCGGCGGCATCGCCGACCGCGAACAGGCCTTCGGGGACCAGGGCGCGGTGGGGAGGGATGTCGGAGAGCACGGTGGGCAGGCCCGCCGCCATGTACTCCAGCACGGCGTTTGGGCACCCCTCGCTGCGCGAGGGCAGCACGCCCACATCGGCGGCGGTGAGGTAACACTCGATGCGCTCACGCTTCCCCATCAGTTCCACCACGCCTCCCGCGCCCTCCGCACGGATGGCGGATTGCAGGTGTGGGCGTTCGCTGCCCTCGCCCAACAGCAGCACGCGCAGGCGGGGCAGCCGCGGGGCGGCCAGTGCCGCGGCGCGGATGAGCGTATCCAGGGCCTTGACGGGGCTGTAGTTGGCCACCGCCACCACCACGAAGGCCGCCTGGTCCAGCCCCAGTTCCCGCCGGGCGGTGGCGCGCGCGGCGGGGTCGGCGGGATGGAAGCGGTGGAGGTCAATCCAGTTGGGGATGAGATCAATGGCGCCGGCCGGCACCCATTCCTCGCGCTGCAGCATGGCGGCGACGGCGGGTGAGTTTGCCTGCCAGACGCTGACGCCGTGATGAATCCACCAGAGCGCGAAGGCGTGATGCCAGCGCCGCCAGTGGCCGGCATTGCGGCGGGCGCAGACGATGCTGGGTACCCCAGCCCACCACGCCGCCGGGACCCCCAGCAGCGTGCTGTCCAAGAACGTGCTTTGGACAAGGTGCGGCCGCCGCCGCTGTAACAGCGCCCGCAACGAGCGGATCAAGGCCAGGCGCCGGCCGCCGGTGGCGCCGGGCGCAAACACCGGCCAGGGCAGCCCGCCCGCGGGCGGATCGCCGGTGCCCCGCAGGCGGTAGAACTCGGGCTCAAAAAAATTCGTGTCCAGGGCCCGTACCAGATGCGTCAACTGCAGTTCCGAGCCGCCGAGGCTGTCGGCGGTGCCGCTGTTGCCCAGTTCGCCGTCGACCAGGAAGCCGACCCGCAACCGGGGTTGGGGCGGCACCGGCGCGGCGCGCGGCGCCTTGCGGAAACGGGCGCGGACCACCCCGGCTTGCAGTCGCGCGGGGGCGGTGCCCGGCAGCGCGGCTTCGGTGATCGAAATGCGCGGCAGCAAAAACGGGTCGGCGTCCCCGTCCACCAGCCCCGGCGCCGTGGTCACCGCACAAGCATAGCCGGCGTTGGCTACTTGCACCCGGCTAAAGCAGCTCCTGCCGCCCCAGGGATAGGAGAACGCGTCCGGGGCGCGGCCGAGGCGCTCCTGCAACACCTGGCGTGAGTGGGTAATTTCGCGCTGTGACAGCAGCGGAGGCGCCCAGGTGAGCAAGGTGTGCTGCTCAGTGTGGGAACCGAAGGTGGTCCCCGCTTGCTGCATGGTGGCCACTTCCTCCCAGGTCATGAAGACGCGCGGGGAGGCGGCGTCGGCCTCGCCGTCCTCGCAGAGCTGGACAACAAAAGCCTCGGCTTCGAGGCTGGTCCTGAGCTTGAGCATCCGCCGCAGGGATTGGAAGTCCAAACCGGGTGTCCGCGCCGGCGGCCACCAGGGAGTAGCGGCGGCAACGGCGCGCAGGCGTTCCAGCCCGCCGGCTTCCGCGGACAAGGCCTGCAGCCGGTAGAACAGGCGTTCCTGCCAGAACTGGCGTCTGGTGCCGATGAACCCGGTGGCCAGAAAAACGGTTACCGGGAGCTGTCGCTTCCGCCAGGCGGGGAAAGCGTATTGATAGGTATCGGCCCAGCCATCATCGAAGGTCAGCGAGCAGTAGGGCCGGGGCGGGCGTGGGGTCTGCCGCAACCGCGCCTGCAACTCGGTCAGGGGTACAACTTCATAGCCGGCCGCCAACCAATCCAGAAAGCGTGCAAAGCTGGCGCTGGACACCGCCATGCCCGAGTCGTAGCACGCGTCGGGGTCGGGCAGCACCCGGTGGAGGGTGAAAATCGGCGCCCCGCGGGTACGGTTGAACGTCAGCTTATCCAGTAACTGGCGAGCGACAGGCGCCCTGAGTCCGGCTCCGACGAGTTGGGAAAGCAAAGGCATCCGATCTTGGGCAGCGAGGCAAAATCCATCCTCAGGTTGAGGTGATTTTACTATACCGCGGACCGCGCCGCGGGCGCGGGGCTCAGCGCGCGAAGACGAGATCGTGCTGCTCCGGATCCGGCTGCGTGCGGGGCGCCAGTTCCAGGTGCGCGCCCCACAGCCCCAGTCGCCAACGCAGGCTGGGAACCAGCGGGCGGAACCCGGCTTGCCGCATGTAGGCGTGGAGGTCTTCGGCGTTCCCGCCGAGTTGGTTGAGCCACTTCGGGGTGATTTCCACCGCCACCGCGCTCACCCGCGCCAAGGTGTCGCGCAGGCCCAGAAGCACGCGCTGTTCGAAGCCTTCGACGTCGATTTTGAGGAATGCACGGCCAGGGAAGACAATGTCCTTCAGTACCTGGTCGCCGGTGCGGACCGCCACCGTGGCGGATCCGGCCGCGGGCTGGCCCAGCGGCCGCAGGCTGGCCGAGCCGCTATGCCGGTCGGCGTGCGCCAAGGTGGCTTCGCCCGCCTGCTCGTCCAGGGCGAGCGGGAAGGTGCGGCAGTTCTGGATGCGATTGATCGCCACATGTCCGGCCAGTACCGCATAGGTGGCCGGATTGGGTTCGAAGCTGAGCACCAGGCCGTCCGGTCCGACCAGGCGGGAGGCGTAGAGGGACTGATAACCGATGTTGGCACCGATGTCAATGTAGGTATCCCCGGGCGCGAGGAATTGGCGCAGCACCGCCTGATGGGTCAGGTCGAAGAAGCGGCCCCAGTAGTAACACGATCGCCCGGCCCAGTCGGCGAGATCGGCCGTCATGACGCACCGCAGCTGGCGGTCGAAGTAGCTGCGGTAGCGGGGTTGCACCGTCTGCCACTGCCGGTCGCGGGACCAGTCCGCCCCCAGGCCGTGCAGAACCTTCAGGCTCTGACGCGGGGAGAGCCGGAGCAGAGGGAGCAATGCATCGCAGAGTTTCATGTGCGTGAGTTCGCCGGCTGGGGCTGATGTACCTTCGAGCCGGTTCGCATGGATGCCGCAGCGTGCCTAACCACGGGCGATTGTAGCACGTCACCGGCCCGCGCCGCGGCGGCCACGGGGCGGACAGGAGTGACTCCGCTAGACTCTCCCGGCACTGACCGCGGCTGCCCGCTGTTCCAATTTCGCCGACATGGCGCTGACCATGCGGCTGGTCACCAATTCCCAACTGTAGCGCTGGCGGGCCTGGCGGAATCCCGCCGCGCCCAGCGCGCGGGCGCGCGCCGGTTCCCGGAGCAACAGGATCATCTTGTCGGCCCACGCGTCGGCATCGGCGGGCGGCAGGGTGAAGCCCGTCTCCCCATCGCGAACGATCTCCGGAACCGCGCAAATGCTGGAGCCCAGACAGGGGAGGCCGTGGTACATGGCTTCGACAAAGGCAATGCCGAAACAGTCGAACTGGGTCGGGAGGGCAAAAATCGCCGCCTCCTCGTAGAGCGCGCGCAGCCGGGCTTCCTGGCGGGGGTCCGATTTGCTCAGCGCTCCCACGACCTCCACCCCAGGCTCCGACAGCGGCGGGGAGCAACCCACGATTCGCAGCCGCGCCGCGGGGAGGGCGAGGCGAACCCGGCGAAAGGCGCGCAGCAGGGTCGGCCCCCCCTTGCCCTCAAAATCCACGCCCACAAAGAGGATGGTGCCGGTGTCGGGCCGCCCCCCCCTGGCGTTTTCCAAATCGCCGATGTAGCTTAGATTGGGACCTGCCCCGACCGCGATCACATTCTCCGGGCGGACATGAAAGTCGCTGATCATGGACTCGCGCACCCACTCGCTCATGGTGAAGACGAGGTCGACGCCGGGGTAGAACTGGCGCTCGTTCTCCCAGGATTCACCCAGCACCGACGACGAAGCCTTGACGTAGGTGAATTCCGAACGGCGGGAAACGGCAGTGTTGCCGTCGTGATAGGAACAGTGCAGGGTGCCGGCCGGCAGGCGGGGGCGAAACAGGGCGCTCAGTTGCAGGACGGTGTTGTAGTGCGGCTGGGGCCGTTGCAGGACCTGATTGGCATTCGCACTGCGGAAACGGAACGAAAGCCGGTTCTTCATGACGTTCAAGTACAGGCGCCGGCGATTCGCGGAGGGGTGCCGTACGGCGCTGACCAGTTTCTGCCGCCGCGTCAGGTCGACGGAGTAGGCTCCCACCAGATGGTGGTGGGCTTGCAGGCCGGCAAACAAGCTGCGCGCGCTTCCCGACCAACTGCGCGGATCGAACGGGTCCCCGAACACGCTCAGTCCGAGGATGCTGGGGCTGGCCGCGGACTGATTGGCTACCATTTCCATGGGTATCGTCCGGTTGGTGCCGACTCCTCGACGGCGGCGCTGGGCCAGTGGAGCGGCGGCGCCAAGCCGCAGTGCGCTCTCATTCTATACGATTCGGGTTCTCCGGCACGCCGCCGCGCGGGTCCAGGTCCGGCGAGCCCCCGCTGCGGGCCGTTCCGGCGCTTTGGTACACTGTGGCAGCGGAATCGCCCGCCAGCGCCCACCGTCGGCGAGGTGTCGGATTGCCCGCCCGCCTACGCACGGGCTGTATCTAGAACAGATCCTGAACGATGGCTTCCGAAACCAGTCCTTCTCCTGGCACCTCTACCGGGTCCGCCGCGCTAGAGGGAGCCAAGCAACGCTTCTCCCGCAACGCCGCCTTCAACGCCGGCGCGGCCCTGGTGGACATCGTGGTGGGGTTCGTGATCGTGCCCCTGGTGGTCCATGGTCTGGGCGAGGTGAGCTACGGCATTTGGGTGCTGGTGGGCCAGGGCATTGCCGGCATGGGTCTGGCGGACTTCGGCATGAGCATCACCGTGGTGCGATTCCTGGCGCAACACAATGCGCGCGATGATCGCGACGCGGTCCAGCGGTTGATGTCCACCTCCCTGTTGTACAGCTTTTTGCCGGCCGTGCTGGTGCTCTGCGGCGGAGGACTGTTCGCCGTTTGGGCGCCGCAATGGTTCCATCTTCCCGCCGCCCTGGTCTTCGATACCCGGCTGACCATCGCCTTCATGGCGACGGCGCTGGCGCTGAATTTTCCCGCCGCGGTGCTCAACGCCGCCATCCCCGCCTGCTCCCGCTACGACTACCTGGCGTGGTGCAAGATTGTGCTGCAAGTGTTGCGGGCGGTGCTCTATTGGGCGGTGCTGGCCGCGGGCTGGGGTCTGGCCGGGGTGGCGGCGGCGGCGCTGGCGTCGGAGATCGTCTCGGCCGGGCTCGGCGTTTATCTGGCCCATGCCCTCCTGCCCTGGCTGCGGCTGAGCCGCAGGGCGGTGAGCTGGGAAACGCTCCGCCCGCTGCTGGGCTTCAGCGTCTACGCGTTTCTCCTCATGGTGGCGGTGCAGGCGATCTTCGGCATCGACAATCTCGTGGTGGGTTGGGCCTTGGGGCCGGTGGCGGTTGCTTTCTACGGTCTGGCCGCGGGGCTGGCCGAGCGTCTTCGCGCCAGCCTGAAGGTCGTCACCACCCTCTATGCCCCCCTGGCGGCGCAGATGCATGCGCTCGAACGCCACGACGAAATGCGACAGCTGTTTCTCCTCGGCTCGCGCCTGACGCTGCTGCTGGTCATGCCGGCGTGCCTGGGGTTGTGCCTGCTGGGCCCGGATTTTCTCCAGCTCTGGGTGGGCGCCAGCTACCGCCAGCACTCGAGCGCGATTCTGATCCTATTGGCCGCCGCCGTCGCCTTCTTTGCCCTCGATATGCCCTGCACCCAGGTGCTCTACGGCATGGGTCGGCATCGCTTCAATGCGCTTTTGAGCTGTGCCGAAGGCGGAGCCAACCTGGTTCTCAGCCTCATCCTCGTACGTTTCTGGGGAGGGGTGGGTGTGGCCTGGGGATCGTTCATTCCCGCCTTGGTGTGCGAAGCGTTCATTCTGCCCGCCTACACCCTGCGGCACATCCAGTTGAAGCCCTGGCCCTATTACCGCAGTGTGTTGCTGCGGCCCCTGGCGGTTGCCGCGCCGGCCGCGGGTTGGTTCCTGGCCTGGCATGAGAGCGGCTGGGTGGTGAGCTGGTTCCGCTTCGCGGCCACGGTATTGGGTGGCTTGCTGGTCTATATGTGGGCGTTGCGCGCCTATGGGATCGGAGCGGAGGAGAGCGGCTACCTGCGCCGGGCACTGGGGCGTCTGCCGCCGGTGGTGCTCGCTTGGCTCTTGCCGGCGCCCGCTGCCGCCGGGCGCGCGGCGGCAGAGTGAGTGTCGCGCCGGTCGCGGCGCCGGTTGAGCTGACCAGCGGAGGCAAGGCCGAGGCCGCAGAAAGCCGACCAGCGCCGGGGTGGCAGCAGGAGGCGCCAAGGGCGCAAACCGGGGCCCCGGCGTGGAGTGGGGCGGGGCGGGGCGATAGGAGGCGCGGCATTTCTGCGTGGCTCGCCGTCTCCGGCTCGCTCACGTACGTCTGTGTACGCTCCCTCGCCGTCTCCGGCTGCGGCCTCGCGTCACTTGCTTCTCGCCCCTTCTCCAAAGTCGCTACCCGGCAGGGGCGCGCCGTTCCGAATTTCGCACTCCTGGCCCTGCGAGCTTGCCCCATGTTGCAACTCGGGCCCTGCCGCCAAAAGACAGGCTGTGCCGAGGGCCGGCTACCGGGCCCGCGCCGCCTTTACTGACAGGCGGGCGGGTTGAGCGAGGTCTGCAGGTAAACCGGGGTGGACGCCTGATCCTGGCGATCCACCGCCAGAATGCCGAAAGCCGGCACGTCGGATGGGTTCGCCTGCCAGTAGATATAGCTGGTTTCCGTCGCTGCGGGCGAATCAATCAAATAATGCTGCAGCGTGACCCAGTCCCCGGCCTGAATGTTGGGGATGCCGCCGCCGGAGTAATAAATATTGTAGTAACGCAGGCTGGTGGAGGGGCTGGCGGTCCAGGTCAGCTTCCACTCGACCCCGAGGGAACCACTGGGCGTCGCCATGCGGCACGCCTGCAAACCGGCCGGAGGCTGCGGCGGCGTGGTCGCCCAGCCCTTGGTGCCAGTAGCGGCGAAGGCATTGTTTACGGTGCCATCGGAGGCGGCGGAGACAATGTTGGACAATTGATCGCTCTCCAGGCCGGAGAACTCCTGCGCCGTGACGGCGTAATAGTAGGTGCTGCCGGCGGCGGGGCTGTCAGTGAAAGTCGCCGGGTTGACCGGATCGGCAGGGAAGGAATGATAGGCGGCGGTGTTGCCGGCCGCCCTGACCTCGCTGAAGGTCTTGGCGTCGGTGCTGCGGTATACGTGGTAGCCGGCCACCTCGCGATGCGAGTGGACGGCGTTGGGGGTGATGGTCAGGGTCACGGTTCCGCCGCTGGAGGTGGCGCTGAGAGTGGGCGGGAGGGGCCGATGGTCGACCGCCAGGAAATCGTCGGTGGGGGTGGCGGTAGTCAGGCTCCATGCCTTGGCGAATATCATCTTGGTGCCGTCGGGGCTTTGCGTGGGACCGAAGAGAATGCCGGGTTCGGTGCCGTTGGCGACCTCTTCGACGTTGCGCATGCCGTCATTGACCAGCACCCGGAAGGTGCCCGACATGCTGGTCGGATCGGCGCTCATTTCGCTCCACATGGCGTCGCCGGCGGGGCCGACCTGATGTGGGGCGGCGGTGGAATAACCATCGAAGACGATGAAGTGGGGATCGTACCCATCCCAGCCCTGGTGCCCCACCCCGAGGGTGCTGGCATTGCCAACGACCGCGCCGTCGGTCAAGCGGGTGTCGGGTCCGGTGGAGCGGATCCAGTTGCCACTGCCGGTGTTGGACCCGCTATTGGCCACCGTGTCGTAGCCTCCGTAGGCGACCTGGGTGCCGTCGAAATTCCAAGCCGGGTGACCCAGGAAGGGCGTGCCCAAGGGGTCGGGATACATCACGTTCAGCGTTTTCCCGTCCGCGCTGGCCTGCCAGAACAGCGACTCGCCGACGTCGCCCAAGGGGCCGAAGTTGAAGATGAAGTGATCTCCGGCGTCGCGCTGGAAATAAAGGTCGTGGAAATGGAAATCATCGCTGACGGGATAGCTCACGCAGCCCAGGCCCGGCAAGGCGGGGCAGGTCGGTCCCACCACGTTGAAGTTGATGGGATAGCTATACACAATGGTGCCGTAGGTGCCGTGATTGGGGTTCACATCCACCATGTAGATGACGGGGATGTAATCAGGAGTCCCGGAGGCATTAGTGGGCGGATTGACATCCTCCACCATGAGGAGATCGTTTTCACTGACGTAGGACTGAATCTGCCGCCGCAGGGGTATATTCGTGACCGGATCCACGCCCACGGTGGGGGCGGCGGTGGTGGGCACCGGCAGGGACACGATCTTGGTCATTTGGAAGTTCTTGCTGATGTCGACGGAGTACACGTTGGAGTGGACGGCACCGTCGGTGTAGTTGGTATCGTCGTAGCTTACGACGTAGAAGAGATTGGGGTTGAAACGGTCCCAAGCGAGGTATTTTCCGCTGGAGAGCACGGCCTGTAGAGCCACCGAGCGGGCCGGGTCGGGATCGGTGGGCATGACCTGTTGCAAGCTGCTGCCGTCGCCCTGCAGCAGGTAATTGTGGGAATCGCCGCCATTGCCGGTGGCCGGGTCGGCGCAGTAGGTCTCCAGGGTGCAGGGATTGCCCCCCAATTCAAAATAGCTGCCGTTGGCGTTCCAGGGCGAGCGGTTGAGTGTGCCGGCGACGCCCCAGCCGGGGGCGCCCGAGCTGTTGGTGCTGGGTGGCGGCGCGGTGTTGTCCAGCTGCCAGATTTCGGTGGCCAGGGGTTGGCCGCCGGTGCCGGGCGACACCTCGTGAAAAATCATCCGGTCGGGCTGATAGATTCCCGACTTGGCGCCCCGTTCGAGATCGGCAAAGGGCTTCAAGGCACCCAGCGCACGACCATTGTCGAAGGCCACCAGGTCCTCCCACGCCGGCGTTGCCGGGGCCTGCAGGCTGACCGTCACCTGCTGGCTCTGGCTGGGAGCGCTGACCGAGGTGACGGTGACGGTGGCGGTGGCGTTGGCGGCGACGGTGTCGGGGGCGGTGTAGATGGCCTGGCAGGTTCCCCCGGGACAGCAACTGGCGCCGCTGGCGCAGCCTCCATCCAGCGCGGTAATCAGGCCGCCGCCACTCACCGACCAGGTCACACCCTGGGAGTCCCACTGCTCCTGCGCGGTGATGCGGGAGGTCTGCAGCGGTTCCACGGTGGCCGCGGCGGGAGGGCTGAGGCTGAGGCTGACCGGGTGCAGCGAAATGGTCGCGGTGGAATTGGTCTTGGCGTCCGCTACGGCGGTGGCGGTGACGGTAACCGTAGTCGCCTGGGACACCGTGGCGGGGGCGGTGTAGGTGACGCCGCTGGTGGTCTGACCGCTCAGCGTGCCCACCGCCGGCGACAGTGACCAGGAGACGCCGGCACCGGTGGTGTCATTGGCCACGCTGGCAGCCAGGGCGACGCTGCCGCCGGCGCCGAGGTCGCTGCTGGCGGGAGTCACATTGACCGCCAGAGTGGGAGACACGGCGATGGAGACACTGGCCGACTTGGTGGTGTCAGTAACCGAAGTAGCGGTCACGGTCACGGTGGCGGCTTGTGTGACCGTGCCGGAGGTGTAGTTGGCGTGGGTGGAGTCCACCTGCGTCAGCGTGCCGGCGCTCCCCTGGGAGAGGCTGAAGCTCACCCCCGCCGCCCTGCTGTCGTTGAGGACCACGGCGGTGAGGGTGGCCGTCTGTTTGCTGCCCAGGGCCGATGGCGCGGCGCTGATGCTGACGCTGATCGCCGGCGGAGTTGTGTTCTGCGAGGTCTGCGACGCCGCCCCGCCTCCACACCCCAGATAGACGGCCAGCAGGGCGGTGTTGGCGCCGATCAGGAACCAGGGCTTGAGAGTCATCATAAAGAATGTCCAATCCTCGTGTCACGGCCGGACTGTAGCGGGCATGGTCACAGACTTCGATCTCAATCAGCATATTACCCCACATTGTCAAACATTCCGTTGTGCTGACAGCAGGCGTGAATCGCCCCCGGTTGCAGTGATTCCCTGCGGAGGACGGGGCGCCGCCGGCCGGCACTTTTGCAATGGGCGCGGCAATCGGTGCACACTGGGAGGGCGCCGGAGCGGCCTCGGAACCCGCGGGCGCGCAAAGGTCGGATCCGGATCACCCATGAGCAACCACGGCGGCAAGCAAACGGGCGGAGGGCCAGCTGCGGGCACCACGGGGGGGCGGTCTGCCACCCGGGTTTCCCGGTGGCTGGCAAAAACCCTGGCGCACGGGCTGGCGCTGCTTCTCGCCTTCCCGCTGGCTCTGCTCGCCGGGTTCGGCCATTTCGACGAGGCGTTTGCCACCTTAGCGCAACTGGTGGCGCTGCTGCCGGGCTTGCCGGGCTGCTATGTCAGGATTGCCTTCTATGCCATGACGCTGCAAGGCTGTCCTTTGGAGGCGCGCGTCACATTCGGGAGTTTTTTCACCAGCCGGGACGTGGTCCTATCCCGTGGTGTATACATAGGCCCCTACGCGGTCTTCGGCCATTGTCGTATCGGTGAACGCACGCAAATTGCCAGCCACGTGCAGGTGTTGAGCGGAAAGAACCAGCACGGGCGCGACGCTCAGGGGCGGATGCTGGCTGCCGAAGGACAACGCTTCGCCACCCTGGAGATCGGGCGCGACTGCTGGATTGGTTCCGGCGCTATCATCATGGCGGACATCGGAGACGGATGCACCATTGGTGCGGGTGCGGTGGTGACGCGTCCGGTGCCCGCCGGGGTAACGGCGGTGGGCAACCCGGCCCGCCCGCTGCGTCCTGCGGCCGCAGCCTCGGGTGCGCCGCAGCCTGAGATTTGACCCGCGGCCGCAGGGTCGCCGCGGGTAAGCTAAGCGCCGGAGGGCGGCGTCGACCGGGCGGCCGGGCTCGCGCCGGCAGGCACTTTGGAGATGGCAAAACGGGTCTTGCCGTTGGCTTCGCGCGGGATCTCGGCAACCGCTTCCAAGGTCCAGTGCAGGCCAGGGGGGAAAAAGGCGGCAATGCCGGCCTCGATCGCCTGCAAGCCGCCGGCGGCAAAATCCGGACCGGCCACGTAGCGGAAGCGAAATTCCCGTGGGGTTTCCTGAATGAGTTGCATTTGCAGGATCTGTGGACAAACTTTGAGAATGCGACCGGTGAAGGTGACGCCGGGGATGGCGGTGCCGTCCGGCAGATAGAAGATATCGGCGGAGCGGCCGACGAGCGGCGGCAGGAGAGGGAATGGCCGCCCACAGGCGCAGCCGGTGGCCGGCTCACCTTGCACGCAATCGTTGATCCGGTAACGGATCAAGGGGAATCCATAACCGATCAGGTCGGTGACCAGCATTTCGCGCAGGCCACCGGCGCCGGCGACCAGCGGGGTGTCCAGCCAGGCGGCTGCCGGGTGCAAGTGCATTCCGGTTTGCGCCTCGCATTGGGAGGCAATGATGCCGAATTCACGGCTGCCGTAATGCTCGAAGACGGGCCGGTCGAAGGCAAGCTCGATCACCTGGCGCTGCTGTGGCAGCAGCGCCTCGGCGGTCACCAGCAACGAGGGCGGGCGAAAGTAGTTGCGGCCGCTGTGCAGCAGGAACTCCGACCACAGCGCCAGGGCACTGGGATAGGCGACGATGGCCTGCGGCCGGAAGGCATTGAGGCGAAGGCGGAACTGCTCCATGATCTCCTGGTTGAGCAGCGAGCCGGGAGCAAAAACCTCGCGCAGCACGTGGCGCTGAAATAAGCGCCACCGCCAACTGGGCTGGGCCGGAAAATCCGAACGCGCACCCCACAGCAGGAAAGACTTATCCCCGGGCCGCCATCCCGCCCAGGCCCGCATGGCGATCTGCACGGCATACCGGGCGCGTATGGTTTCGGGATCACGCCACAAGGGCACCGGCAGATCCGTGGTGCCGCCGCTGGCGGCCGGGCGCAGCGTGGCGGCGGGCACCGTGCGCGATTGCATTTCGAGGCCGTGGGCGCGCAGATCCTGGCGCGTCAGCGGTGGTATCCGCTCCATGTCCTGGGGCTCCTGGATGGCATCGGGATGCACTCCGGCCATGTCGAAGCGCGCGCGATAGAACGGGCAGGTGTTGTAGGCATGGCGGAGCAGGGAGCGTAGCGCCTGCCACTGGCGTTGGCGCGCCGCCTCGGGGCTGAGGGTCTCCCAGGCGCGCAACTGGCGCAGCCGGCGCGACAGGCCGCGCTGATCTGCATCCAGTAGCGGATACACCAAACGTCCATAGAACTGATGGGCAAGGCTCATCCACTCCTCCTCGCCGGCTTCGAGAGGCCGGGTGTGGGTTGATCGCCTAGGGTCGGGTGGGCCGTGGCGTCAGCCTCCGCCGCTTCGCACTCCTGCAACTCCCGTTGCGTGATCAGATCGGCGGCGCCGCTAGCGGCGGCGAGAAAATACCAGGTGGGGCGATACAGATCATGGTAGGCATAGCCGCAATACAGCAGGCCGATCACGCTCAAGGTGCAGGCGGTAGGGAACCGCAGCAGCCACTCGGGAGCCGGAGGCGCCGGCGACGGCCCGGCCCGGGCACGCTGGTCAAGGGCGCGCAAGCGCCGGCGGATGCGGTTGTTGGTCACGAAAATGGTTCCCACAAAGCCGGTGAAACTGATGACCCCCAAAAGGCCCAGCTCACCGAGGCACTTGAAGTAAATGGAGTGGGCGTTGAGGTAGACTTTGCGGGGCTCCGGCCAGTACTTGGCGCCGTTGGCATAGGTGTAATTGCCGATGCCAATACCCGTCACAGGATTGTGCAGGAACATGTGCCAGCCCCCTTCCCAGGAGAGCAAGCGGTCTTGATAGGACTCGTCCTTTTTCAGGTCGTTGACGGAGGCGTAGCGGGCTTTGTACTGCGCCGGCAATACGATCCAGGCGACAGCGAGGAGCAAGGCAAGCGAGGGCAGCAGCAGTGCGCGACGGCGATGCACCGCTGCCGCCAGCACGGTGATCAGCACAAAGGTAAGAACCGGCCCGCGGGTTCCCGACAGCGACAAGGTCCACAACGACAGCAGCAGAATGAGAAAGGCGATCAGCCGCACCCGCGCGCCGGATGACTTTCCGGCGAAGAGATACACGATGGGGATGGCGGTGACAATGGTCAGGCCGAGGGCATCGGCCGAGGTTGCCTCGCCCGCCAGGCCGGTGATCCGGTCCACTCCCATAGTGTGCTGGAACACGCCATGGAAATAGAGGTTCAGGCTGGTCACACACAGATATCCGATCATGCACGTAAACGCCAGCAGGACGATGCGCATGCGTTCGCGGGTGTTGACCAGCGCGACGTAACACAGATGGATGACGATGGTTTTCCCAAAGTCAATGACGCTGGACAGTGAGTTGCTAACCCAAAAGGCGAAGGGGACACTGGCCACGCAGGCGCCATAGAAGTAGAGAACCCAGCGAGTGATTTTGGGATAGAGGAAGCGGTGGCCGCGGGCGAAGAGGGTGACCAGGGCGATGAGGGCGACGAGGCGCTCGACGTGGAGGGCCGCGAAGACATGGTAGAGGTCGCCGGGGTTGACAAAGTTCACCCCCATGAGCGTGATCATGGCCACGAAGGGGTTGAACAAGCTCCAGGAGACGGCGATGATGAGTACGAGGGCGAGGAAAATGATCACCGCGTGCCCTCCCGCTTCCGCTTCCACTTTCGCCCTGCCCCGGGCAGGGGCGCCGCGTTGCGCCGCTTCATGTTCTGGCCGTGCCGGAGGTGTTTCTTACCACGAAGAGATACTTGCCGGAGGGTTCACTGGCAATGCTCTCCACCTCGACGATATCCAGCGGCACCTCCCCCTTGAGGTACAGATTCAGGCGCGAGCGCATGGTTTCCCGCGCCCCCTCGCCATAGCCGGCGCCGGGCACCACTTTGAGTTGCACCGAGGCGTCGGCGCGCTGGAGGAATTGCACCTGACGCACCGCGGCGAGATCGGCAAACACCAGCGTCAGCGCCGGCCCGGATACGATGCGTCCGCCCGGGAGCTGCAGAAACTCGGTGGTGCGGCCCTGTACCTCCGCCAACCGCGGCAGACTGCGGCCGCAGGGGCAGTCGCCCTCGGCCCAACGGGAGACATCGCCGACTTCGTAGCGGATGAGCGGCATGGAAAAATTAAGCAGGTCGGTCAGCACGACCTTGCCCCAGGGAGCGGGCAGCAGGGGAGTGGGGATGACCTCCACCAGCAAGGCCTCGGAGTTCACGTGCAGACCGCTGTGCGCAGCGCACTCGCTGGCGATCACGCTCATTTCACGGCAGCCATAACGATTGAACACCGGCCCGCCCAGGGCGTCTTCGATGATCGCCCGGTGGGGCGCGGTCAGGACCTCGGCGCTGGTGATGATGCCATCAAAGCGAATGTCGGACAGCCGTTCCTGGCGTACAAATTCAGCAAAGGCAACCGCCGCCAGGGCATAGGCGAGCAAAAAGCGCGGGCGCTTCCGCCGCAGCCGGCGGACGAAGTCGTGCCAGTCCTGGCGGCTAACGCTGGAAGTATTGAGCGAGAGGGTGCGGTACAACAACTGCTGGCGCAACCACTCCCGTACTCCGTGGTCGGCGGCCAGGTCGAGCCGGTTCCCCCACAATTCCGCCATCCAGTCCCCCGGCAGGTGCCCCGCCCAGGCGTTGTGGCGATGGGTGCTTGCCATGCGCGTATCCAAGCGCTCGCGGTCCACATAAAACTGCAACGGGCTGCCGGTCGAGCCGCCGGTTTGGTTGCGGAACCGCCGCTCCAGGGGGAAGTTTACCGCTTGCATGGCCGCGCCATGGTTCTGGATGTCGGCCTTGGTCAGCAGCGGCAGGCGGCGCCACGCGTCGGCATCGTTAGCTTGGGCCGGGTCCAGCCCCGCCTCCAGGAAGCGTTTTTGGTAGAAGGGGCAGCGCGCGGCGGCGTGGGTGAGCAAGGCGGTCAGGCGCTGCTGCTGTAGTTGCCGCAGTCGCTCGGCGGGCCAGAACTGGGAAGCCTCGATGGCGCGCCGGAAGGCGGCGTAGTGGGGGTGCTCGTGACCTGCCCAAAGCCGGAATACGGATCCGCCCAGCACCCGGTCGCTCAGATTCCGTCGTCCCGGGGCCGGCGTTCGCCGGCGCGCCGACATGGCCGGGTTCAAGCGGCTTCTCCGGGCGCTGGCCGCGTGCCCGGGTGGCGCCGCACCTGTCCGGGCCGGCCATGACTGGCGTAGGGATGGTTACGCATTCGCCGAGGGTCGTCGCCCCAGTATAGCGGTAACCGACGCCTGCATGCGGGCCGGTGCGGCGGCACAGCCGATTTTTACCGGGGGCTGCGCAACCGGCAGGGGCGCGCCGTTCCGAAATTCGTACGCCTGGCCCTGCGATCTTGCCCCATGTTGCCGGGGCAACTCGGGCCCTGACGCCGTCCGCCGACGCCTCAATGGCGCAGGCACCTTGGGGAACCCGGAGCTGGCCGGCTCCCCTCGGCCGCGCCAGGATCCGCCCCGTGGGGCGACAGAACGCGGCAACTCGGAGACGCCATGAGCCGGTGCGGGCTGCGCCAGCGCGCGCTTTGCACGAAGGGCAGAGGCGCGCCGGGCTTCGCGCCGGCGAGTGGGCGGGACGAGGATCACGCCGATGCCCCGCCGGCTACGAGGGCGGCCTCGCGGCCGTGGAGTTGTTGGGCGTAGAGATCGGCCAGGGGCAGGCAGCGGAAGTCCCGCAACAACCGCCGCAGCTTGGCTTCCATGCCCGCCAGCCCGGTGTAGTGGCGCAGCCGTTGCCGCCTCGCCAGTGCCTGCCGCGGCTGCCCGGGGTCCAGTTCCCAGGGATGCAGATAGCAGACCGGCTGCAAACCCTGGCGCAGCGCCTGGCGCAGGCCCCAGCGGGTGTAGGCCAGCGGCGCCAGTCGCCAGAACCCGCCGCCGGCCATGGGCAGCCGCCGCGCGCCGACGGCTACGGTGGCCATGGGGAATTCCCACATGCCGTTGGCCAGTGGAAACGGCAGTCGCGGCGCCCGGGGGGCGCCATAGAAGGGATGGCGGATGGGATGCACGCTGGAGTCGTAGGTGAACCCGTTGGCCGCCAGGGTGTCGAAGGCCCAATCCATGGAGCCGTCACAGCGAAGGGAGAAGTTGGGGGCGCGGTAGCCGCGCACCGCCACCCCGGCGGCATCGGCGAGGGCGGCGACCGCCCGCCGCGTGTCCTGGGCGAACTCGTCCGGCGTCAGCCGGAATACCGGCCGGTGCCAGTAGCTGTGGCAACCGAGCTCATGGCCGGCGGCGGTGATGCGCCGCAACAGTTGCGGCTGCCGCTCCGCCAGCCAGCCGACGGCGAAGAAAGTCGCCCGAGCGCCGGCTTCGGCGAAGGCGGCCAGCAGCCGGTCCGTGGCCGCCTCCGCGCGCGCCGGCATCGCCTCCCATTGGGCGCGTTCCACCACCCCGTTCATCACCTCGACCTGGAAGTACTCTTCCAGGTCGATGGAGATGGCGATCGCCGGCGATGAGGGGGCGGTGGCCATGCTCAGTTTTTCAGCATCTGCCGCACGTCGGCCTGCTGCCCCACCGCCTGGCTGAGCTGCATGGCGGCTTGCAGTTGTTCGCGCGCCTGTTGTTTCTGGCCGCTACGGTACAACGCGGTCGCCAGGTGCACGCGGATCAGCGCCGCCTGGGTCTTCTGCGCGGGCGTCTGGTTGGCGGCGGTGTCGCCCTGCACGGCCTGCTGCAGGATGGGGATGGCGAGGTTGTATACGCCCTGGTTGACGTAGATCCAGCCCAGGGTGTCGTTGATGGCGGCCACCGAGGGCAGCGCCCGCTTGGCGTGCTGGGCCAGCACCAGCGCCTGCTCCATCTTGTCGGGCTGGGTGCTGTAGATCACCGCCAGGTTGTTGCTGGCGATACCGTTGTTGGGGTCCAGCGTCACCGCCTTGAGGTAGGCCTGCTCGGCGTCGGCAGACTGATGAACGCTTTCATCCAGCATCCCCAGCATGGTCCACAGTCCCGAGCTGGTCGGGTTCTGGGCCGCCGCCTTGGCATACTGGTCGCGCGCCTTCTGGTTCTGCTGCTGCTGGGCGTAGAGGGTGCCGAGCATGGCGTAGGTGTTGTAGTTGTGCGGGTCCAACTGCAGCGACTTTTCCAGCGACGCCTCCGCCTTGGGGTTGTCCTTGCTGATGGCGTAGGCGCGCGCCAGTTGCGCGTTGAGCTGGGCCAGCGCCGGCGCCGGCGCGTGCGCCGCCTCGGCGGTGGCCAACTGCTGCTGCACGAAGGGCAGGATGCGCGCCGCCTGGCCGCTGTTCTGGTACACCGCCATCAGTCCGGCGAGCGCCGAGGCGTCGGCGGGGTTGGTCTTCAGCGCGGAGCTGAAAATGTCCTCCGCCGGCTTCCACTGCTTCTGGGTCACGTACACCATGCCCAGGCCGGTGGAGGCGGCGCTGTAGCCGGGCGCCAACTGCAGCGCGCGCTTGAAGTTGGTGATGGCCGGCCCGTACTGCTGCTGCGCCGCATAGGCGCTGCCCGCCTGGTAGTAGCCCGCGGGCTGGTTGGGCGACAACGCCACCATGGCCTGCGCGTAGCTCAGGGCGGACTGGAAGTCGCCTTCGGCCTGCATCAGCGCCGCCAGCGCACCCTGCACCTGGTAGTTCTTAGGGTCCAGTCGTGCCGCCTGCAGGAACGAATCCTTGGATCGGGAGGCGTCGTTCTTCATGGCAAACGCCTGCCCCTGCTCGTAGGCGATGGCGGCGAGGTTGGGGTTGAGCCGCTGCGCCGCCGTCAGGGTGAGCAGCGCATCATCGGGCTTGCCGGCGGCCAGCTGGATGCGGGACTTGAGCAGCAGGCCCGAAATCTGGTTGGGCTGGTCCTTGAGCAGGGCATCCACCACGGTCTGCGCCTGGGTGAAATCCTTGTTGGCGAGGGCTATTTCGGCCCACTGCTCGCGCGCGGCAATCAGCGTCGGCGCTTGTTTGGCCAGCTGCTGGTCAACGGCCAGCGCCTTGTCCAGCTGGTTGCTCGCCAGGTAGAAGGAAGCCAGGGCGAAGCTGGCCTGGGGCGAGTTGTGCTGCATCGTCACCAGCTTCTGGAACAGCGGCTCGGCCTCGCTGAAGCGGCGGCGGCCGGCCAAAAACCCGGCCAGGGCCTGGTAGGCGGGGACCGAGTCCGGATTTTGCGCCACATCCTGGCGGAACACGTCCTCGGCTCCCTTCCAGTCGCCAAGGGTGGCGTAGAGGTTGGCCATGTCGCTGCGGGCTGCCGCCGATTTCGGGTCCAGGGCGATGGCGCGCTGAAACTGCGCTTTGGCCAGGTCGGGCTTGCGGGTGGCGGCGTACAGAATGCCGAGGCTCAGACGCGCCGCCACGCTGCTGTCGTGGCTCTGCACATAGGACGACAGCCGCTGCACGGCGGCCTCCAGCTTCTGCTGTGCGGTGTCAATGTTGGCCAGCAAAATGGTGGCATCGGCATTTTCCGGGTCGGTCTTCAGTACCGCCTGGGCGCTGGCGGTGGCATTGGCGTAGTCCCTGCCCAACAAATAGAACTGTCCCAACGACAGCCTCGCCTTGGCGTTGTTGGGCGCCAGCGCGAGGGCCTTCTTGTAGGTGGAGAAGGCGTCCTGGTACTGCTGATTGTGGGTATAGGCGTCGGCCAGGCTGAGTTCCAGATTCGCCGATTGGGGATCGAGCGCGGTGGCGTTGCGGAATTGGATGATCGCCTCCGGATAGCGCTGCTGATCCATGTAGGATTTGGCGCTGGCTTCGTACTTGGCGATTTTTTGCGCCTTGCTGGCGCACCCGGCGCTGAGCAGGCAGGCCAAGGCCAGGGCGGAGGTGGTCAAGGTCAAACGTGTGTGCGTCATAGGTTACTCCGTGAACAAGATTCGGGCATGGGGCCCGGCGCAGATGCCCGCGGCAGCGCCGGGCCCACCAATTCGCGCCAGCAACCGGCCCCGAGGCCGGCGTGGATGGTCGCCAACACCGCCGGCGCGGCGGCGCCGTAGCGCCAACCGTGACGGCGGCCAATGGCGGCGGCGGCCGCCAGCAGCGCCAGGCCGTAGAGGCCGAGGCCGATAGCGGCGGGCCAGCGCAGTGGCGCCCAGGCCAGTGCGGCCAGCGCCAGAGGCAAGCCTGCCAGCCAGGCGGCCGGCAGGCACTGCGCCAGGGTGAAGGCGTCGTGATGCTTGCGCGACAACCGCACCCGCCCGCGGCCATAGCGTGCCATCTGCCGGAACAGACCTGTCAGGCTGCGCCGCGCGGCATAGTGGACCACCGCCTCCGGCGCCAGCCAGGCCTGTATGCCGGCCTGCGCCAGGCGGTGGTTGAACTCCACGTCCTCACAGGCGTCGAAGCTCTCGTCGTAGCCGCCGAAGCGCTCGAGCAGGTCGCGGCGGTACGCCGCGCCCGAACTGGAGGGGTTGACCCAGCCGGCGGCGGCGGTGTCGAAGATGGTGGAATCGGCGCCGTGGCCCAGCCGGTGCGCCCGCGCATGGGCAATCGCGCTCTGCCAAAAATGCGCCGCTTCCATGGTCAACGGCTGTGGCCGGCTGAGGCAAGTCGCGCCCTGGGTGACGGCGGCCGCCATGCTGTCGCGCAACCAGCCGGAGCCGGGCAGGCGGCAGTGGCCGTCCACGAAGACAATCCAGTCGAAGCGGGAGGCGCGGGCGCCGCAGTTGCGGCCCGCCGAGGAGCGCCATCCGGGGTTTGGAATCCAACGCACCCGGCCGGGATACCGCCCGGCATAGTTTTGTGCCACGCGCGCGGTGCCGTCGTCGGCTGCGTCGGCGCCGCCGTCGGCGACCAGGACCTCGAAGCGGTGCGCGGGGTAGTCCTGCTCCACCAGTTGCTGCAGCAGCGCTCCGAGGTGCTGCGCCTCGTGGCGCACCGGCAGCACCACCGACACGGTGGGCAGATGCTCCGCCGCCACCGGGTTGGATCGCGGCGAGGGCACAAATTCCCGGTACAGGGCCGCCAGTTGTTCCTGCTGGTGCGCGGGTGAATAGGCGGCGCGCACCCGCGCCGCGCCTTTCTCCGCCAGCTCGCGGCGGGCCCCGGCGTCGGGCAGCAGCCGCGCCAGCGCCGCCGCCAGCGCGCCGGCGTCGCCGCAGTCCACCAGTGCCAGCGCCGGCGGATCGCCGGCGATCTCCGCCACCGCGCCGGCCCGGGTCGCCACCACGGCCACGCCCACCGCCATGGCCTCGAGCACCACATTGGGCGCCTGCTCGCGCAGCGAGGGGTTGACGAACAGATCGCAGCCCGGCAACAGGCTGGGCCAGTCGGGACAAAATCCCGCGAAGCTAACCCGGCCGGCGATGCCCAGCCGCCGCGCCTCGTCCTCCAACTGGCGGCGGAGCACGCCCTCGCCGGCGATCACGAAATGCCCGGGCACGTCCACCGGCAACTGGGCGACCGCCTGCAAGAGGAAACCGGCGCCTTTTTCCGGGCTGAGCCTTCCGGCCGCCCCCACGATCACCGCCCCAGCCGGCAGGTTCAGGCGGGCGCACAGCGCCGTCCGCGCCGCGCCGCGGTTGACCTCCGGCGTGGGAATGGCGTTGGGTACAATGCGAGCTTTTTCCCGCAGCCTCGCCGGCAGGAAGTCGGCCTGGGTGCGGGAGAGGCAGACAATGCGCCGCGGCCATCCCAGCAGCGCCCGGTCCAGTGCTTCATAGCAGCGGACCTTGCGGTCTTCCCCGGTATACCCCCGCAAGAACCACACGGTGGGAATACCATCGGCGCGCGCCGCCCAGCTGCCCAACAGATCGGCGCGGTAGCCGTGGGTGCACAGCAGCCGGACATTTTCTTCCCGCAGCAAACGGCGCAGCTGGCGGGCCGCCTGGAGATCACGCCGCCCGCCGCCGGCCAGCTCCGCCACTTCGATTCCTTCGGCGCGGGCCGCCCGCGCCAGGTCCGCACCCTCGCCCCCCGCTGCCGTGAATACGCCCAGCATCTGGCGTATTCCCAGGTCATAGCGCAGCTGGCGCAGCAGTTGCCGCTCCGGCCCGCCGACAAAGTTGCTGGCCCGCAGATGCAGCACCGTGGGCGGGGTGCTCATCGCGCACCTCCCACCGGAAACCGCAGCGGGTCCAAAGACCCGCGCCAGGCCGCTTCCAGCGCCTGCGCGCAGTCATCCCAGTTGTAAAGCTCGCGCGCCCAGCGTCCGCCGGCGCGGCCCAGGCGTTGCGCCTGTGCCGGCGTCTGCAACAGTTGCACCGCGGCGCGGGCGAAACTCTCCGGCGTGTCGGCCAGCAGCAGATGGGTTCCGCTCACCGCCTGCAACCCCTCCGCTCCCACCGGCGTCGCCACCACGGCCTTGTCCATGGCCAGCGATTCAATGATCTTGATCCGGCTCCCGCCACCGACCCGCAGCGGCACGACCAACTGGCTCGCCGCCGCCATGAACGGGCGCACGTCCGGCACTTCGCCGACCAGTTCCACCCCCGCCACCCGGCTGAGTCGCTGCACCAGCGCCCGGCTCGGACGCCGCCCCACCACGTGGAACCGGCAGGCGGGCCGCTGCGCGCGGATGAGCGGCAGGATGGCCTCGGCGAAGTGGACGACGCCGTCCTGGTTGGGGAACCAGTCCAGCGCGCCGACAAACAGCAGCGTGTCGGGCTGGACCGCGATCTCCGGGCGGGGCTGGAAATAATCCACATCCACGCCGTTGGCGACGATGGTGGAACGTCGCGCTCCCCAGCCCAGAGCGGTGGCGCGGTCTTCGGCGCTGACCGTGGTCACGGCGCGCGCGCGGGCAAAGGCGCGGCGCTCGAAGCGCCGCATGCGCGCCGCCTGCAGGCGAAAATACGGGCGGGCCACCCAGCGGCCGCTGATGGCCGCGCGGCGCTGCCAGATCTGGGCTTCGATATTGTGGCTGGCGATGAGGTGGGGCACGGCCGCCGACAGATACGAGGCGAACGGCGTCCACTCCACCTGTACCAGGTCGTAGCGGCCGCTGGCCCACAGCGCGTCCACCGCCGCCTGGAAGCGTGCGGTATGGTGTTTGGCCACCGAGTAGGGCCAGGGAGAGCCGAGGTTGAGCAGCAGACGCGCATACAGGCCCGCGCCCCGGCTATCCGGCAGAG
>JANWJU010000054.1 GCA_025451775.1 Terriglobales bacterium | reverse complement strand
TGAGCTATCATCGCGGCTCGGTCTGGCC
This sequence comes from Terriglobales bacterium, assembly GCA_025451775.1. Classification (GTDB taxonomy): domain Bacteria; phylum Acidobacteriota; class Terriglobia; order Terriglobales; family SCQP01; genus SCQP01. The sequence goes on along the minus strand of JANWJU010000054.1, from coordinate 5,966 downwards.
GCACGACAACTCGCTCATCGGCCAGGGCTTCGCCTTCTACGACTTCAAACAGCCGCTGATGCGTATTCTCACCGGCATGTTTCAGGCGGCGAATTTTTTCCGCGACCAGCGCCTGCCCGAGCTTTTTGTCGGCGTGCAGCGCGGCGAGTTCGATCAGCCGGTGAACTATCCGGTGTCATGTTCGCCCCAGGCGTGGGCCTCGGGCGCGTGGTTTCTCCTGCTCACTGCCGCTCTCGGCCTGCGCCCGAACGCCGCCCGCCGCGAGCTCCGCATCGTCAATCCGATGCTGCCCGAATGGTTGAATTGGCTCCGTCTTCATCGCCTGCAAATCGGAGACTCCCAGGTCTCGCTCGAATTCACCCGCCGCAACGACCGGACCTTCTGCAACGTGGTCGAGATTCAGGGCGACCGCCTCGCCGTCTCGGTTGACTTCACCACCAAACCCGGCGGTTTGACCTACGCGGGATGACGTTGAACCACTTCCATGCGCGGCTCCTCGCTACTTGCGCGGCCGTGAGCGGGTAAAGCAACCGCGGCATCACTGTTGCCGGATGGGCATGATCCGTCGCCCAAGTTGAGGATTTTCCGCGACTCCGGTAGCCGCATTTCCCCGCGCGGCGCCTACTTCGGGGGCAGCGATTTGGTAAAAGCTAGCGCGGCATCCAGCAGGCGCTTGCGTTTGCGACCGTCCTCGGAGGTTTCGGGATTGGCGCGCACATAGCCGCGCATACGGCGCCCGCGCATCATCACCGGCGATACGCCCGGCATCTCAAGAGCCCAGGTTTCATTGTCGGGGCCCACCCGAAGCATCAGGCCCTTCTTGCCGATGCCGCAAAGCAGCTTGCCATCAAGCAAGAAAGCCCATCCGCCGAACATAGCTTTCCCGCTCAGTCCAGCAGGTTCGCCCAGCGTGTTATGCACCAGATCCTCGAGCCCTGAATCGCGCGGCATAGAAAATTATAGCGCCGCGGTTTGACTTGCCCGCCCGCGAGCGGCTTCAATAGAGTCTACGTGTTCTCCCGCCGCGCATCCTGGCCGCTCAACGCTAATCGCCTGCATCAGGTCGCAAGCGCCCGTCGCGGCGCCGGCACACTGATTGACCTCACCGTTTCCAATCCCACCGACTGCGGCTTCGCCTACCCCGGCGCTGAAATCATCGCCGCGCTCGGCAACGCCGCCGCGCTCCATTACCGGCCCTCGCCCGTCGGACTAACCGCCGCGCGCGAAGCGGTGAGCGCATACTACGCCGATCGCGGGCTCGTCGTCTCGGCGGATCGCATCCTGCTCACCGCCAGCACCAGTGAAGCCTATTCCCACCTTTTCCGTTTGCTGTGCGATGCCGGTGACGATGTGCTCATGCCCGCGCCCACTTACCCGCTATTCGAAATGCTGGCCGGCCTTCACGATGTGCGCCTCGCGCCGTGCCCCATGCTCTACAGCGGCGGTTGGCATCTCGATTTCGACGCCCTTCTGCGCGCCGCCTCGCCCCGCACGCGGGCCGTGCTTCTGGTTCATCCCAACAACCCGACCGGCAGCTACATTAAAGCGGAGGAATGGCAGACACTCCGCCAACACGCCCGCGAGCGCAATTGGGCGCTGGTGGTGGATGAAGTTTTTTACGACTACGCCATCGCGCCGGCGACCGCAGTCCCGCTCGCGCTCGACGCCGGCCCACTCACTTTTCTGCTCAATGGTTTTTCAAAGATTGTCGCGCTGCCGCAAATGAAACTGGGCTGGGTCTCCGTCCACGGCCCCGCCGAAGGGCGCCAGGCCGCCGTTGCCCGGCTCGAGGTCATCAATGACCTGTATCTTTCCGTTGATGCCCCGATCCAGCATGCCGCCGCCCGCATTCTGGCCGGAAGGCACGGAATTCAAGACCAGATCCGCGCTCGCATCCAGTCGAACCTCGGCCGGCTTGATCGCGCGCTCGCCGCGTGCCCGGCGGTCGAACGTTTGGCGTGCGAAGGCGGCTGGAGTGCGGTCCTTCGTCTGCCCGGCGTGCGCAGCGACGAGGAATGGGCGGAATTGCTTCTCGACCGCACTGGCGTACTCACTCATCCCGGCCATTTTTACGAATTTCAATCGGGCAGCTTTCTTGTACTCAGTCTTTTGTTGCCCACCCAAACGTTTGGTCAAGGCATCGAAAAACTGTTGGCCGCAGTCGCACTGGAATTGAATGTATGAGCCAAATCATCGCCATCCAATCCGTCTCCCTTGACGGCTTCTCCGCCGGCGCCAATCAGGATCTGGAGCACCCTCTGGGCGTCGGCGGACCCGATTTGTTTTCATGGTTCTTCCCCACCGAAACCTTCCAGCGCATGCACGGCGAGGGCGGCGGCTCGCGGGGCATCGACGACGCATTCGCTCAGCGCTCATTCGTTGACGTGGGCGCCTGGATCATGGGCCGCAACATGTTCGGTCCCGTTCGTGGCGACTGGCCCGACGAATCCTGGCGCGGATGGTGGGGCGACAACCCGCCCTACCATGTTCCCGTCTTCGTGCTCACCCATCACCCGCGCCCGCCGCTCGCCATGGCGGGCGGCACAACGTTTCATTTCGTCACCGCTGGCGCCGAGGACGCGCTGCGCCATGCGCAACAAGCCGCCGCCGGGAAACGCATACGAATTGGCGGCGGCGCGGCCACCATCCGCCAGTATCTGCCGCGCATCGATGAACTGCATCTCGCCCTCTCGCCGGTGCTGCTGGGCGCGGGCGAGCCGCTCTTCGCCGGTCTGAACGTTCGCCAATTGGGGTTCACGGTGGCCGAATCCGCCGTGGGCGAAAACGCCACCCACTTCATCCTTCGCCGCACGCAGTTAAAATAATGCCCCGGTACGCGGCCACAACCGAGCTCACGTCCACGGCTTGCATGCAGGGACTATACTCGCCCTCCGCCACCCGCGGGCAGCGGCCGCGGGAGCAGAAGCTGCAGGGCAGGCGGGCGGCCAAGCTGCGGTTGTGCGCGCCGGCATAACCCCAGACCCCCGGATCGTTGGGTCCAAACACGCCCACCGAGGGCGTCCCCAGTGCGTGCGCCAAATGGAGGATCCCGGTGTCGGGCGCGATCACGGCCGCCGCCGCCGCGGCAATCGCCGCAAGCGACGCCCAGGTGGTGCGTCCGGCAATGCTTCTCGCGCCTGTGGCCGCCGCCAGCCAGGCGCACGTGGTGGCTTCGCCCCTCGTTCCGGTCAGTACCACCTGGCCGGCGCCCAGGATTTCAATCAACCCGCGCCAGCGCTGGAGCGGCCAGCGCCGGCTCGGCCGTCCACAGCCCGGATGCACAATGACGAAGCGCGGCGGCAGTTCGGCCAGCAGTGGCGCGGCGGCCTGGCGCCACTCCGGCCTCACCGAGACGCGCGCCGGCAGCGGCGGCTGCGCGGGCGCGCCCGCCGCCGCTTCCACCAACCGCACGTGGCGCGCGGCGGCCGCCTCGGCCCAATCATAGTGCGCCGCCGGATTGAGCAAAAATCCGCCGCCGCGAATGCCATGGCCCGCCACCCGCCGCGCCCGCAGCCGCCCCCAGGCAATCATGCGCACGTCGGCGTGGAAGTCGATTGCCAGATCAAAGCGCGGACGCCCGCTCAGCCTTCCGCAAAATGCGTCCGCCGCTCCCAAGTCCGCCAAAAAGCCGCGGAACTCCGGTTGCACCATCCAGGTCAATCGCGCCTGGGGATACAACTCGCGCAGCCGCGCCACCGCCGGCAGTAGCATGATCAGGTCGCCGAAGCTGCCGCGGCGGAGAATCAGCACGTTCCGCACCGGCGCCCTCGCCTGGCACCGCCGCGGACGCGGCCACCAGCGCGCGCCGGCAAGGTCCAGCAGCGCCAGCCCGCGCCGGTGCCATTTTCTCGTGACCGCATATTCCGTATAGCTCATGACGCCAGCAGCTCCTCGTAAAGCGCCGCAGTTTCCGCCCCGCGGCGCTCGATGCTGAACAGCTCGCACACCCGCGCCCGCGCCCGCCGTCCGCAGGCCAGGCGAAAGTCGCGCCGGCTCGCCATCTGGCGCAGGGCTCCGGCCAGATCGTCCACGTCGCCGGGACGCACGGTCAGACCAGTGAGTCCGTGCACGCTCACCCAATCGGTGCCGGTGCGGAGGGCGGTGTTCACCACCGGCAGCCCGGCGGCCATGGCCTCGACCTGGGCGACACCGAACGTCTCCGCCGCGGTGCGCGAGGGCAGAACGAAAACATCGGCCGCCTGCAGACGCCGCGGCAACTCCGAGTCCGCCACATGCCCTCGGAACTCGACCTTGTTTTCGAGACCCAGTGCCCGCGCCAGGCGCCGCAGCGGCTCTTGTTGGGCTCCGCTGCCGATGATCTCCGCCTAGATCGCGTCCGCGCCGGTCGTGGCCAGCGCGCGCAGCAACACATCCACGCCTTTGTAGGGCACCAGCCGCCCCAGAAAAATCACCCGCAGCCTGCCGCCGGAGCGCGCGCCGACGTGACGCAGCCCCAAATACGCGGACAGGTCGAAGCCGAACGGCAGCACGCGGACCTGAGCTTGATGCGTTTTCAGCGTCTCGACCTGGGAGCTGGTCGCCGAACTCACCACGATGGCGTCCATGCGCGCCAGAAATCGTTCGGTGACCCGCCGCTGCAGGCAGCGCATCCACCCGGGATGCCCGAGCACCTCCGCATGCAGGGTTGCCACCCAGGGGCAGCGCTTCGTCGTTCGCAGCGCCGCCGCTTCGGCCAGCGGAAAGGGCAGATGAAAGTGCAGCAAATCACACTCCCGCGCCAGCTCGCCCAGGGCGCGGGCGAAGCCGAAATGCACCGGCATCGAGGCGACGACCGGCGCGGCGAGTTCGCGCCCGGCGATGCCCGGCGGAAATTCCCGCGCCGGCGCGCCCCAGCGGCGGCAGGCCAGCACCGAAACGGCGTACTCACGCCGCATCAGGTCGAGCGCCTGCGCGTGCAGCACCGCCTCCACGCCGCCGCGATCGCGCCCCCAGAATTTATTGATATGGCCAATGTGGACGCGCATGATGGAATCCTTGGGCGAGTTGGAGCGCGTGCCGCCGCTCGCGGCGGCGCCGGCGCGAGCAGAACGCGACCCGCCAGGTGTGGCACCAAATCCGCCAATCGGCGCTCCAGCCGGCGAGGGCCAGATACTCGAGATCGAAAGCGGTCTTCTCCCGCGCCGCCGCCAGGCTGGCGGCGTAACCGCAGCGCACCTGAGCCAGACCGGTGATGCCGGGCCGCACGCAATGGCGGCGATCATAGCTCGGTATGTGCCGCCGGTAATGGTCCACAAAGAACGCTCGCTCCGGGCGGGGACCGACCAGGCTCATGTCGCCGCACAGAACGTTCCAGAGTTGCGGCAGCTCGTCGCCGTGCCAGGCGCGCAGCCAGTCGCCCATGCGGGTCGCGCGCCCATCCACTTCGGCGGCGAAACGGGGCTGCCCGTCGGCTTCTGCGTCCATGCGCATGGTGCGCAGTTTCCAGATTCGAAAAGGGCGCCCGTCACGGCCGATCCGCCACTGTCTCAACAACGCCGGTCCGGTTGTTTCCAGCCGAATCAGCGCCATGCACACGGCGAGCGGCAGAGCCGCCAAGGCCAGACTGCAAGCGGCGCCCAGCACATCCCAGGCGCGTTTGCCCCCGCTCCAGTAGATTTGCTCAAACATGGTTCGCCTCCCACACCGCATTCACCGAAATGTTTTCCATGCATCGCGCGCGCGGGCACACGTATGCGCGTCCGCGAGTTCCCGCCCGCGGTTGGTAGCAGGGCCCGCAACCGGCGCGACCCTGCGCAAAGTCCTCACCCGGGGCGTGAATGAGTTCGCCCGCGGTGGGTCCATACAGACCGAAGCTCCGGCGGCCGAGCGCGTGCGCCATTACCAGCGGCAGCGAATCGTTGCCGATCACCCGGTCCGCGGCCGCCATCACCGCCGCCGATTGGCGGAACGAGAGGCGCCCCGCGTAGTTGTCGCCGGGTGTTTCGAGTTGGCCGCAAATCCATTCA
>JANWJU010000053.1 GCA_025451775.1 Terriglobales bacterium | reverse complement strand
GCCGCGCTGGGGCCCGCGCAAAAATTTGCGCAGCCTCGGGTTGGGGCGAAGGGGCCCCGGACCGAGGCGAGCATAAGCGGGACGCGCGGCGCAGCCGCGCTGGGGCCCGCGCCAATTAAAGGAGAGCCTGCGCTCATGAATCGCTATATCAAACTCTGTGTCGTGGGCCTGCTCGCTGGCCTGAGCATCGCCGCCGCCGGTTGCACCAAACTCGAGGCCCGTGATCAGCTCAACCGCGGGGTCACCGCCTTCAAATCGGCCTCATTCAACGAGGCCATTGGCCACTTCCAAAAGGCCATCGAACTGGATCCAACCCTGGTCAACGCCAAGATCTATCTGGCCACCGCCTACCAGTCCCAGTTCATCCCCGGCGCGCCCACGCCCGACAACATGCGCATGGCGCAGCAGGCGCTCGCCGAGTACCAGCGAGTTTTGGATCAGGATCCCAACAACGCCAACGCCGTGGTGGGGATGGCCCGTCTCAATTACGACATGGGCGACCTGAACCAGGCCCAGGCCGATTACCAGCGCGCCCTGACCATCTCGCCCAACAATCCCGAAGCCTACTATACGCTGGGCGCGATCGCCTACCAGAAGACCCACAAGGGCATCGTCTCCGCCCGCCAAGCGGCTGGCGTCACCGATGTCACGGCCGCGCTCGTGGGGAAGAAGGCCACCGCGGCAACCAAGAAGACCTGCAAGGAATTGAGCGCCAACGACGGGGCCATCATCGATGACGGTATCACGCAGCTGAAGAAAGCGATTGAGCTGCGGCCCACCTATGATGACGCCATGACCTATCTCAACTTGCTGTACCGGGATAAGGCCGACATGTCCTGCGGCGACGCCACCGAGCGGGAGGCGGATATCAAGATCGCCGACGACTACGCCGCGCGCGGCTTGGCGGAACGCAAGGCCGCCGTCGCCGCTGCCAATAAAAAGAGCTCTGGAGGCGTGGTGGTTGACGAATCCGGCCAGCCGGCCTCGGATAGCAACAGCCAGTAGCGGATTTCTCTAAACCGAGAAGGCCGGAGCCACCAACGGGCTCCGGCCTTTTTTATTGGCGGCCGCGCTACACTGGTGAGGATGGCTTTCTGCCGCCAATGCCGCCGCCCCGGCCGGGTTGAAGACGGCTATGCACTCCTGGTGATCATGGTGGCGCTCAGCGTTTTCGTCATCACGCTGGCGCAGGCGATGCCGCGGTGGGCGACGCAGATTCGGAGGGAGCGGGAAGCCCGAACTATCGACTACGCCCGCCAGTACCGCGAGGGTATCAAGCGATACTTTCACAAAAACGGGCGCTATCCGGCGAGTCTTGACGTGCTGGTGCAGCGTGATGCCAGCGGCTTGCGATATCTACGTGAAACTTGGCAGGATCCGCTGGTCCCAGCCGGGGCGCGGGGAACGAGCGGCACCGGTAGCAACGGCGAGCAGGACGTGGATGGTTGGCAGGTCATCCATTTTGGACAGGCGGTGACGGCCGAGATTGTCGACCAGCCGCCGGCCTCCATGGCGTCTGCCGCCGGTGGCATCGCCGGACCAAATTTGACGGGCGCGCCCACCACGGACGCCACGGGCCAGACCCCCGCGCCGGGCGCCACGCCGATCGCGCCAGCCCTGGGGGCAGCAGGCCCAGGCGCCGCCGGCACCGGAGCCTTGGGTGCGGGAGCGATGGGTGCGGGAACACCGCCGGCGGGCCAGCCTGCCGGCGGTGGGGGCGGGGCGGTCATCGGGGTGTCGCCGCTGAGCAAGAAGCCCGCGGTGCATGCCTTCAACGGTTTCGACATTCCGAACGATTGGCAGTTTGTCTATAACTACGCCCAGGATCCGTCGCTGCGTGGCGCTGCCGGTGCGACGGCCGGCCTGCCCGGTGTGTCTTCCAATGGCTCCGGTGCGCCCTCGACGCTCCCGCCCCAAGGCCTCCCGCCCTCGAACAATGTGCCGCCTCCGGGCCGTTAGCGCGCCTCAACCCGGTAATCGGAGTAGGTGGTCCGCTTGGCGCGGGAGATCGACTTCAGCAGCAGCACGGTGGCTTGCACGTTGAAATCGGCCTCCTGGGGTAACCACGCGCCGGCGCCGCCGGGGTCCAGAACGAGGTTCAGCGCGGCGCTGTGGACGGTGGCCAACACTCCGAATCCGTACTTGACCGGCGACGTAAGATGCATGCTGATGCGGATGATGTGCAGGTCGCCGGCATCGACCCACACCTCGCCGGCGGTGTGAAGCAGCAACTTCTCCTCCCGGCTGCGGCTTTCGGCGCGCGGGTTGGGGGTGGCGGCGTAGACCCAAATGGTGCGGCCATTCCAGGTGCGAACCTCGGCCGGTCCGTAGACGAAATCATTCGCCAGCTTGGAGAACGGGTATGCGTGGCCGCCGAACACCAGCATGCCCGCCGGCGCGGGCGGCTTCTGGGCGGCTTCAGCGGCATGCTTCAGCGCGGATTTTTGCCCGGCCGCGAGTTCCCCGGCCGAAATCGGGAAATCGTCGTGAGCGATGGTTTCGTTAATCTCGTGGCCATGGACGTACCACACGCGGAGAGTATGTCCCTCGCGGGCGCCATCCTTCTCGATGGTCACATGCTCGCGGTGCATGTAGCCCTGCAGCGCCTGCTGATCCTGCAGGAAGTTGTCGATGAGCTGGGCCTTGATCCGCTCGGCGGGCGGGGGGCCCGGGGCCGCCGCTCCGAATGCCCCGCCCGCGCTCCCGAGGAGCGCGGCGAGGAGGGCCGGGACGGCCAGGCAGCTACTTGGAGAGCAGAACCGCTTCTTGTACCGAGGCATCCGCGTCGGCCGTATCGGACGTATCGCTCGCATCCACGGGCCGATAGTAGAGGCTGTTGTTGTCGAGGAACACCTCGAGGAACGCGGGGCGCTTCAGCGAGCCCTGGATCAGCAGCTCCGAGAGCGGATCTTCGATATAGCGCTGCAGGGCACGGCGCAGCGGCCGGGCGCCATAGTTGCGGTCCAGGCAGGTCTTATCCACGATCCACTTCTTGGCTTCGGCGGTGCAGGTCACGCTGACGTCACGCTGCGCCAGGTGCCGGTTGAGCTGCTGGACAAGGAGTTCGACCACCTGGGTGAGGTCGTCCTCGCTCAAGGCGTTGAAGACGATCATTTCGTCGAGGCGATTGAGGAACTCGGGGTTGAACAGCCGCTTGACCTCGTCGCGCACCATGTCCTCGACGTGGCTGTTGAGCAGCTCCTCGTTGGGGCCCTGGAAGCCGAGGTGCATCTTTTTCTCCAAATGTCTCGCCCCCAGGTTGGAGGTCATGATGATGATCGTGTTCTTGAAATCGACGGTGTTGCCGAGTCCATCGGTGAGCTGGCCATCCTCGAAGACCTGCAACAGCAAGTTGAAGAGGTCGGGATGGGCCTTTTCAATCTCATCCAGCAGCAGCACGCTGTAGGGCGAACGCTTCACCCGCTCGGTGAGCTGGCCGCCCTCCTCGTAGCCGACGTAGCCAGGCGGGGAACCGATGAGTTTGGATACCGAGTGCTTCTCCATGTACTCGGACATATCGAAGCGGATCATCGACTTCTCGCTGCCGAACAGAAAGCTGGCCAGCGAGCGCGCCATTTCGGTTTTACCGACGCCGGTGGGCCCCAGGAACAGGAAGGAGCCCACCGGGCGGTTGGGGCTCTTGAGCCCGGCGCGGCTGCGGCGGATGGCGCGTGCCAGCGCCGAGATGGCCTTGTCCTGGGAGATGATGCGCTTGTGCAACTCGGCTTCGATGCGGAGCAGCTTCTGCATCTCCTCTTCCTTGACGGCGTGCACGGGAACACCCGTCCAGTGCGCCACCACATCTTCGATATCCTCGCGCGTGACCACGCCGGAGATGGCCTCATCGAGCTGATACTTGTCCCGTAGCACGCGCAGGTTGTCCCGCTCCTTGCGCTCCTCGTCGGAGTAAAAGCGCGCCTTTTCAAACTCGTGGTTGGCGATCGAGCTGTTCATCCGCGAGTTGATGATCTTGAGCTGCTTCTGCGTCTCGGCCATCTCCTCCGGCATGGTGGTCTGGCGGAGCTTGACCCGGGCGCCGGCCTCATCCAGCAGGTCGATGGCCTTGTCGGGCAGAAAGCGATCCGGGATGTAGCGGCTGGAGTGGAGGACGGCGTAACGCAGCGCCTCGTCGGTATAGCTGACGGCGTGGAACTTCTCGTACCTGTCCTTGATGCCGCTGAGCACCAGAACCGCTTCGTCCTCATTGGGTGGCGGCACCTTGACCGACTGGAAACGGCGTTCCAGGGAGCGGTCTTTTTCGATGCTTTTGCGGTACTCACCCGGGGTGGTGGCGCCGATACACTGGATCTCGCCGCGCGAGAGCGTGGGCTTGAGGATGTTGGCCGCGTCCAGCGAGCCTTCCGCCGAACCGGCGCCCACCAGGGTGTGCAGCTCATCGATGAAGATGATGATGTTCTGGTTTTCGATCAGCTCCTTCATGATCGTCTTCAGCCGCTCTTCAAACTGGCCGCGGTACTTGGTGCCGGCCACGATGAGCGAAAGATCGAGCGCCAGGATGCGCTTTTCGGCCAAAAACGTGGGCACGTCGCCGTCGGCGATCTTCTGCGCCAACCCCTCGACGATGGCGGTCTTGCCCACCCCGGGCTCTCCGATCAGCACCGGATTATTCTTGGTGCGGCGGCAGAGGATCTGGATCACGCGCTCGAGCTCATGGTTCCGGCCCACCAGCGGATCGAGCTGGCCATCGGCGGCGGCCTGGGTCAGATCGCGGCTGAACTCGATCAGCAGCGAGGATTCCTTGGGGCGGTTGCTGCCGCGCTCCTGGGCCGAGCGGGCCAGCTCTTCGCGCACCTGCGCCAGGCGCAGGCCGCGGCTCTGCAGCATTTCGGCGGCGAAGCACCGTTCCTCACGCAGCAGCCCCAGCAATAGGTGCTCGGTACCGATGTGCTTGTGTCCCAGCCGTTCCGCCTCTTCGGCGGCGTAGTTCAACACCCGCTTGCACTCGTGGCTGAGGGGCAGATCGACCGAGGTCGAACCCTTCTCGCGCACCACGGTGCGGCTCTCTATCTCCTTGCGGATCGCCTCCAGGGAGGCGTGGGTGCGTAAAAAGCGGTTGGTCAGCGCTTTGTCTTCGCGCAGCAGGCCCAGCAGCAAGTGCTCGCTTTCGATGTAGGGACTGCCGCACTGGCTGGCCTCGTAGCGCGCGAAAAAGATGACCCGCCGGGCTTTTTCCGTGTAGCGCTCAAACATATGGGTTGACCTGAATACTGCCGCTGCCGTCCGTCGCCGTCTCGTTCATCGTCTCGCTCTGGTGAAGTTCGTGCAATTGGCCTTCCACTAATCGCAGCACCCGGTCGCACCGTTCCGCTTGCAAGGCATTGTGGGTGACGACAATGGAGGTCAGCCCCTGCTGTTGATGGAGCCGGCGCAGCAGATCGAATAATGCCGCCCCGGTGCGTTCGTCCAGATTGCCGGTGGGCTCATCGGCCATCAGAAAGCGTGGGCGGTTGGCCAAGGCGCGGGCCATGGCCACGCGCTGCTGCTCGCCGCCGCTGAGCTCGCCGGCGCGGTGGGTGAGGCGCTCGCCCAGCCCCACCTGCTCCAAGCCTTGGCGGGCTTGGCCCCGGGCTTGGGCGGGTGCACAGCCAGCGATGAGCAGAGGCATCATGACGTTCTCCAGCGCGGTGAACTCCGGCAGCAGATAGTGCTGTTGCCACACAAAACCGATCTGCCGGTTACGGAAATCCGCCAGCGCCTCCTCATCCATGCCCGCCACCGGGCGGGCACCCGATCCTGAATCGAAGTATACGTCCCCGGCCGAAGCCCTGTCGAGTCCGCTCAACAGATGCAGCAAGGTGCTCTTGCCGCTGCCTGATTCGCCGATGATGGCCACCATCTCGCCTTGCCTTACCTCTAAATTCACGTCCTCAAAAATGAGCAACTCATCCGCCCCGGAGCGGTAGCGCCGCGCCAAGTTCGAGGCCCGCAGCACCACCGGCTTGCCCCCAGGCTGGCCACCATCTGCCGCTTTAGATGCTGGCGGCGGCGAATCGACTCGCGGAGAAAGGTTTCGCGAAAGGCTCCCCACCCCCCTAGTATGAACCGCTGCCTGCGCCCGCAGGCACTGCTGCGCGCGTGGGCGGGGCAGGCTACACTCGGAGGAGTGCGGCTGCCGGGCTTTATCGCGCTTCGCTATCTCCGCCCCAGGCGCGGCCGCGGGGTGATTTCCATCGTCACCGCCATCGCCATTGTGGGCTTCGCCGCCGGTGTGGGCGCGCTCATCATGGCCTTGGCGGTGACCAATGGCTTCCGCGATGCGCTGCAGACCGAGTTGGTGGGCGCCACCGCCCAGGTCGACCTCCTCCGCCGCCAACCCGCCGCCATCGATGATTACCCGGCCCTGATGGAGCGGGTGCGCCATCTGCCCCATGTGGCCGCCGTGGCGCCTGAGATTTATACCGCCGGCCTGCTCATTCACGGCGACCTCAGCCATGAGGTTGTCCTGAAAGGCATCGACCCCGCCCAGGAGTTGCAGGTCAGCCATCTGCTGGAGCACCTTGCCGCTGGTACCTTGCGCCCCCTAGCGGATCAACCCCAGCAGCCCAACATCATTCTGGGCAAGGACTTGGCCGACGCCATTGGCGCCTACAACGGCGAGTGGGTGGATCTCTACCTGCCCAACGCCGAGTTAACGCCGCTGGGCATGGCCGGGAAACGGTTCTCGTTTCATATTGTCGGAATCTTTCAATCCGGTTTCCTGGATTTCGATAGCGGTTGGGCCTTCACCAGCCTGGCCGCCGCGCAAGCCCTGCGGCCGCAGAATCAGGGCCAGTGGGCGACCCACATCGAGTTCCGCCTGGACGACATCTACCAAGCCGACAACGTCGCTCGCGCCGCCCAAGCCGCCGCCGGGCCGGAGTTCACCACCCTCACCTGGATCTCGCAGAATCGGCCCATCTTTCAAGCCTTGCAGCTCGAGCGCCTCGGCACCATTCTGGTCATCGGTCTGGTGGTGTTGGTGGCCGCCCTCAATATCCTCATCATGCTGACCATGCTGGTCATGGAAAAACGGAAGGAGATCGCGGTCCTGCTCAGCCTGGGGGCGCGCCGCCGCCAGATCCGCCGCATCTTTGTCTACCAGGGCTTGTGGATTGCCGGGCTGGGCACGGCGGTGGGGTTGGGCATCGCCTATCCGCTGGCCTGGGCGGCGAACCATTACCGATGGATTCACGTCTCCGCCGAGGTATACGCGGTGGACTATATTCCCTTTCACCCGCACCCGCTCGATGCTGTCATCGTCAGCGTGCTGGCGTTGGCGGTGGCGTGGGTCGCTACACTCTATCCCGCGCGCCGCGCGCTGGCGGTGCTGCCGGCCGAGACCTTGCGCTACGAGTGAGCCCCGGCCCCCAACTCGGCTTGCGCCTGCTCCCTAAAGCCGCGGCTTCGCGCCTCGCCGGACGCCTCGCCCGCCATCCGGCCTCGCGCCTGCTCATCCCCTGGTTTCAGCGCCATTACCGCGTCGATACGAGCGTCGCCGTCGTGCCCGCCGGCGGCTTCACCAGCCTGCAGGAATTTTTTTGCCGCGCCCTGAAGCCCGAAGCCCGGCCCGTGGCCCTGGACCCCGGCGTGCTCGTCTCCCCGGTGGATGCCACCGTGGGCGCGTGCGGTCCCATGCGCCACGATGTTCTGCTGCAGGCCAAGGGCGAAACTTATCGCTTGGCAGCGCTCCTCGGCGATGCCACGCTCGCGCCCCCTTTCCATGGCGGCGTCTACTGCACGCTGTATTTGGCGCCGTCCGACTATCACCGCGTGCACGCCCCGCTCGCTGGGCGCGTGAGCGCCGCCCGCCACCGGCGCGGCACGCGCTGGCCAGTGAACCCCAGCGCGGTGCGGCGCGTGCCCGGGTTGTTCACCGCCAACGAACGCCTGATTGTGGACTTGGACACGCCCGCGGCCGGCAAGCTCGTTCTGGTGCTGGTGGGGGCCTGCTTGGTCGGCGGCATTCAGCTCGTGGCCACGCCGCCGTTTGAGCTGCAGCGCGGCGAGGAGTTGGGGCGGTTCGAATTTGGCTCGACGGTGATCGTGGTGGCGCCGCCGGCGGCGGGCCTCGAGTTGGCGGTCATCCCTGGGGCGCGCGTGCTTATGGGCGAGGTGCTGATGCGCGCCGCCGCAGGCGCTGCAAAAACTCCTCCGCCGGCAGCGTGTTGAGCACGTCCCCGGCCTCCAGCCATCCGCGGCGTGCGGTGGCGATGCCGTAGACGATGTTGTCCAAATGCCGGGGATGATGGGCGTCGGTGTTGATGACCACCCCCACCCCCAACTGCCGGCATCGGCGCGCCTGCACGTCGTTGATGTCCAGCCGCTCCGGCGAGGCGTTGATTTCCATGGCCACGCCCTGCGTGGCGCAAGCCGCCGCCACGCGCTCGAAATCGCAGGTGTACGCCGGACGGCGCAGCAGCAGGCGGCCGCTGGGGTGTCCGAGAATGCCCAGGTGGGGATTCGCCACCGCGCGCAGCAGCCGCGCTGTGGTCTCCTCCAGGCTCTGGTCAAAGCGGGAGTGGATACTGCCGATGACCACATCGAGCTGCGCCAGCACGGCGTCCTCCAGGTCGAGCCCGCCGTCGGCGAGGATGTCGACTTCGACGCCGGTGAAGATGCGGAACCCCGGATGGCGTTGCTGTACCACCTGCTCGGCGGCGCGGATACGGTCTCGATGTTCCAGCATCCGCGTCTCGTTCAGGCCGTTGGCCATGGCCAGCGCCTGGGAGTGCTCGGTGATGGCGATGTAGGCGTAGCCGCGCTCCCAGGCCGCCTCAGCCATCTCCTCGATGCTGGCGCGCCCGTCGCTGGCGGTGGTGTGCATGTGGACATCGCCGCGGATGTCGCTGGGAACGATCAACTGGGGCAGGGAAGCGGTGGCGGCGGCTTCCAGCTCGCCGGCATCCTCGCGCAGCTCGGGCGGGATCCAGGCCAGTCCCAGCGCGGCGTAGATCCCGGCCTCGTCGGCGCCGGCGGCCATTGCACCGTCCTCGATGCGAATCAGGCCGTACTCGTTGAGCTTGAAGCCCAGCTTCTGTGCCCGTGCCCGGAGCGCGATGTTGTGCGCCTGGGAGCCGGTGAAGTACTGCAGCGCCGCCCCGGCGCTCTCCGGCGGCAAGAGGCGCACGTCGACCTGCATGCCGCCGTGCAGGCGCAGTGAGATCTTGTTTTCCGCTTGGCCGAGAATATTCTCCACCCGCGGCATCCGCAGCACCGCCTCCCGCGCCGCCGCGCCGGAGGCGGGGAACCCCGCGCCACTCAGGACCACGTCCAGATCGCCCACCGTCTCTTTGCCGCGGCGGTACGAACCCGCGATGGTGACCGCTTCCACTCCTGGCGCACGCTCCAGGTAAGGCTGCACCACGGCCAGCACCTCGGCGGCTTGGTCGCGGCGAAAGCGGCCGCTCAATTCCCGGTACACGCCGATGCCTCGCAGAATCTTTTCTTCCGCCTTGCCTCCCAGCCGCGGCAGTGTGCGCAGCTTGCCCTCGCGGGCCAGCGCCTCGACCGCATCCAACGTGCCCGCGCCAAAGGTCGACCAAATCAGCGCCACCGTCTTCGGCCCCAGGCCGCTCACCTGCAGCAGATCCAGCATTCCCGGTTGAAAGCGGGCCAGCAACTCCTGGCGCAGGCTGAGTTCGCCGCTTGAGACCAGTTCGAGAATGTGCCCGCTCATCGTCCGGCCGATGCCGGGCAGCGCTTGCAGGCGTTTGGGGTCAGCGGCCATGCCGGCCACCGGCTCGGCACAGCCCTCCACCGCGTCGGCCGCCCGGCGGTAGCTGCGAATCCTGAATCCGTCTTCGCCAGCGATCTCCAGCAGGTCGGCGGTTTGCCGCAGGCAGCGTGCGATTTCCTGATTCGTCATATATTTAACGCGGGCTCCCGGCTTCGCCGCCCGCTCATGCTCGCAGCGGTGCGGGGACCCCGGCGCCCCGCCCCGCTGCTGCGCTGGATTTTAACGCGGATTCCCGGCTTCGCCGCCCGCTCATGCTCGCAGCGGTGCGGGGACCCCGGCGCCCCGCCCCGCTGCTGCGCTGGATTTTAACGCGGGCTCCCGGTTTCGCCGCCCGCTCATGCTCGCAGCGGCGCGGGGACCCCGGCGCCCCGCCCCGCTGCTGCGCTGGATTTTAACGCGGGCTCCCGGCTTCGCCGCCCGTTGCCCGCAGGCGCGGGGACCCCTGAGCCCCGCTCGTGCGCCTGCGGCCCATCTTGTCAAGTGGCGCCGCATCCCGGCCGCCTTCGCCCTGCTGTAGCAGCGGCGAATTCGCCGCCTGCTGCGCCGCCGCCCGCTGCACCGCAGCGCCGCGCGGCAGAGCGACCAGCGGGAGCGGCTCCATGAGTCTCGTTATCCGCAAAGTCGGCTGCCGCGCCCAGCGGCTAAACGTTGTATTATTATGCTTTCACTGGAGAGATGTGTGCCTGACGAATTGACCCAGGACGTGATCGCCATCATCGCCCGCGAACAGCGGCTTCCCGCCGAGACCATCTCTCCCGAGGCCACCTTCGAGGAGTTGAAAATCGATTCCCTTGACGGCGTCAACATTGTCTTCGCGCTGGAAGAGAAGTACAACCTCACCATCCCCGATGATGTCGCGCGGGAGATGAAGAGCGTTCGCCAAGTTGTCGACGCGCTCCGCCATCAACTCAGCACCGCCTCTCCCTCGCCTGCCTGATATTTCCGGTATTCTCGGTCCATGCACCAGGTTCTGATCACCGGTTTCGGGGTGTTGTCTGCCAGCGGGACCGAGGCCGGCGCCTTCTGGGATAACCTGGCCGCCGGCAAGAGCAGCCTGGGCCCCCTCACCCGCGTGAGCACCGAACGCTTGACCACGCGCGTGGCCGGCGAAATCACCGGCTTCAACCCCGAAGATGAGTTCGGCAAAGAGGTCGATTTCCTCGACCGTTTCTCCCAACTCGCGGTCATCTGCGCCCGCCGTGCCCTGGCCGATGCTGGCCTGCCACAGCGGCTGGATGGCAACGTTGGTAACGCCGGCCCAGCCAACGGCTGCGGCCTCTACGCGCCCGAGCGCGTGGGCGTGCTGACGGGCACCGGCATGGGCGGCATCTGCTCGCAGGATCAAGGCTTCCGTCAAATCTACGGCGAACACCAGGCCCGGATCCATCCCTTCCTGATTCCGCGCACGATGTACAGCGCCGCCACCTCGCAGATCGGCATGAACACGGGCGCCCGCGGCCCCAGCTTTACTATCTCCACCGCCTGCGCGTCGTCCACGCATGCGCTGGGCGAGGCTTGGAAGCTGATCCGCAGCGGCGCCGCCGACATGATGATCGCCGGCGGCAGCGATGCGCCGCTGACGTTTGGCGTGATCAAAGCCTGGGAGGCGATGCGCGTGCTCGCGGCCGCCGGTGACGATCCGGCGCGCGCCTGCCGCCCCTTCAGCCGTGATCGCAACGGCTTGGTGCTCGCCGAAGGTGCGGCCATGTTCGTACTGGAGTCCGCTGACGCCGCCCGCCGCCGCGGCGCCCGCGTCCTGGCCGAGCTCGCCGGCTATGGCGCCACCGCCGACGCGGGCCATATCACCCAGCCCTCGGTTGAGGGCGCCGCCGGCGCCATGACCGCGGCCCTCGCCAGTGCCGGCCTCGCTCCCGCCGACATCGACTACATCAATGCCCACGGCACCGGCACCAAGCTCAACGATTCCACCGAAATTGCAGCCATTAAACGTGCCTTTGGGGCGGCTGCCGCCCAGCTTTCGATCAGCTCCACCAAGTCCATGCACGGCCACGCCATGGGCGCCAGCGGCGCCATCGAACTGGCCGCCACGCTGCTGGCCATGCGCCACGATCTGGTGCCGCCCACGGCGAATTTCAGCCAGCCTGATCCCGACTGCGACTTGGACGTCACGCCCAATCACGCCCGCCCGCGCCGCATCCGTGCCGCTTTATCCAACTCCTTTGCCTTTGGTGGCCTGAACGCCGTGCTGGCAGTTCGCCGCGCTTAATGCCAGGCAGGGTGGACGCTTAGCGAGCCGGCGCCGCTGGCTGCGCCGACGCTGGCGTGGCAGCGGGGATGCGCGCCAGGTACTGACGCGCCTTCCCGACCCAAGCCACTGATTTGGGATCCCGCGCCGTGAGTTCCACGTAGCTGCTGAACTCCTGCCGGGCTTTGTTCCACTCGGCCAAGTGGAAGGCGGCATCGCCCGCTAGATAGTGGATGCTCGCCGGCGCTGGCGGCGTCGAGTACTCGGCGTTGGTGGCCATCGTAACCGCTTCCGCATATTTTCCACGAGCGAGATCCAAGGTCGCCAGCTCCCAATACGTCGGCCACAGGACTGGGGGATACTGCAGCGCTTGCCGTAGGTAGCCATCAGAGAGCTGGTAGGCGCCGGTGGTGGAGTAGAGCTTGCCCAGTTCGGTGAGCGCCGCCGGATTGTGCGGGTTCTTTTGCAGCGATTTGGTCAGATCGGCACGTGCCGCCGGATAGGCTTTGTTTTCCATGTTGAGCACGCCGCGCAGGAAGTATGCCTTGCCCCAATCGGGCGCTGCCAGGACGGCCTCATTGGCCAACGTCCACGCCTTGTCGAACTGCCTCTGGTCCAGCGCCTTTTCCGCCTTGGCCAGCTTCGCCTTGGCCGCTTTGGACGCTTCCAGGTCGTTCAACGCAACGGTGTCAGAGGTGACCGCCGGGGATACGACGTGGACGGTGGAGAGACGCATGACGAAGTTGTCGAATGAGGACGCATCCAGGTTGGCCGACTCCTGTTCGGAGCCATCGCTGACATCGATGCGGAAGGGTACTTGACCGCCGACGTTGAGGTCAAACCGGCCCTGGCCATCGGTCCTCCCAGCGGCGAGCAGGCCACCACTGGAATCGTGGAGTTGCACCATCGCATCCGGAATGGGCGCACCTTGGCTGTCTTGGATTTGACCGTTGACCTCGGTGCCGCGCTGCGGCGATTGGGAAGGCGTCTCCTGGGCCACGGAAGCGCTCGCCATCAAACCGATCACAAGCAGGAGGATAAAAAAGTACCTCACCATCATCACCGTCGCCACCGTAGCCGTAGTCACCTTCCGTGTTTTGGGAACGCGGCGGAAGGCCGTTACTGTTTTTTAAAGATGCGACGGTGCGAGCGGGAGGATGACCGGGCGGAGGTGGCCTTTTGGCCAAGCTTCAGCTACTTATCTGTGACTGTGGAGAGAGCGGGCGTGCATACCTCGTAGACGTACCGTTCCAGCTCGACGGCACGATGTTCGCCGGTGTGATGCGCCAGCACGTGCTCGCGCGCGGCGCGGCCGAGATCTCGAGCCGCGTCAGCATCGACGTGGAGGATGGTATCGATGAGCTGGCTGGTATCTTCGGCGACCAGGATTTCGCGCCCCGGCCGAAAGAACTCGTTCAGCCCCGGCCAGGGGTCAGAGATGATGGGCGTGCCGCAGGCGGCAGCCTCAAACAGGCGAATGGAGGGGGAGTAGCCGGATTCAACCATGGCCTGGCGGGTCAAGTTCAACGTGAAACGTGTGCTGGCGTAAAAGCCGGCATGGGAAGCCGGGGGAAGATGGGACGTGTACGCGACGTTGGCGGGCCAAGCCGCGGTGGCGGGGTACATGGGGCCCGCCACCCGGAAGCGGAGCTGAGGCAGGCGGCGGGCAGGCTCAAGCAGGAGCCGGTTGAGTTTGGCGTCGCGGTCGGGGGCGTAGGTGCCCAGGAAGCTGAGCACCGCATCGGAACGGGGCGCTTGATCCCGTGATCGACCCGGGAACCGGTCTGGCGACTGATCCCGCGGGACGTACTCGCGCACGTCGCAGGCACAGTAGAGTGGGGCGGAACGGCGGGCGCCCCAGCGGGTACACAGCTCATTGAGCACCGGGCCGCCGGTGAAGCTGAAATACATGGCAAATTCTGGAATCAGATCGGTGCGCAGGTAGGTGCACTGCCGCCGTTGCAGCGCCTGTAGCGTCACCGGCGTGTCGATATCGTAGAAGCACACGGGCGGATGGGGGCGGGCCAGGAGCGCGTCCAACAAGGGCAGCGCATCGGGGTAGTAGCTGCCGACCACCACGGCATCGGCGGCGCGGGCCACCTCCAAGGCGTGGGCACGCTGCCGTGCCCAATCGGCGTACAGGTGCAGGCGGGCTTGCGGCGGGCAAGGAAGGTCCCGATGAGTCGCGTACCACTCGACATCGCGTTCAAAGAAGTCGATCAGATGGCCACGGGAGCGCAACCCGCCGAGGAGGCCGCGGTAAGTGGTGGCGTGTCCATTGCCCCAGGAGGAGGTGAGGGAGAGGCCAAAAAAGGCCAACCGCAAACTCCGTGTGGCCTCCGCCGTACTCACGCCGCCACCCGCGCCGGGCCGGTTGCCGATGCCGACGCCGATGCCGAACCAAGGCCGGCGCTGGGCCCGGCGGCGGCGTGTAATAGGCGGTGCACGCGGGCAGCGCGGCGGGCATAGGTGTGGTCGGCGAGGGCGCGTTGCCGCGCGCGTTGGCCCATCAGCGCAGCCGCCGCGGGCGCAAGCCCGGCGGCGTAGTCGCGAATATCATCCGGACCGGAGGCCAAGAGGATCTCCCGTCCCGGTTCAAAAAAGAGCGCCATCCCCGCCCAGGCATCGCTCACGATCGTCGCGGCCGCGCCGGCCGCTTCAAAGATCCGCGTGGGTGGCGAGAATCCGGCGCGCGCCATGGAGTCGCGGTTGAGGTTCACGACCAGGCGGGCGGAGGCGTTCAGCCGATTATGTTGGCTGGGGCTGACGTAGCCGCAACGGCGCACGTTGGCGCCCACCTCGGCCCCCTCCCAACCTTCGCCCGCCAGCAGGTACTGATGCTGCGGATCCCGGCGTGCCGCTCCCAAAAAAAACCGCTGCACCCGCTCCTCCCGGTCCGGCAAGCGGTGTCCCAGAAACATCACATCGCTCCGCCAGGCGTCCACCGGGGGCTCGGGAAAATGGGTGTCGGGATCAAGGCCGTTGTAGACGGGATAGCAGCACCGCGCTCCCAGCCGCAGGTAGCGCTCCACCACCGGCGGGCCGCCGCCATAGGTGAACACAAAATCGTAGCTGCACAGATGGCGGCGCAGGCCAGGCATGGGTGCGGCCGCATCAGCTTCATCCGCTTCGTCGGCTTCATCTGCTTCCAGGGCGGCGAGCGTGGCCGGCGCGTCCACATCCCAGAATGCCACCCGCGGCCGCGCGCCCGCCGGCGCGGCCGCCGCCGCATCCAAAACCGCGGCTTCCAGAAACTCATCCTCGGCGCCGACGCCGCTATGTTTGATGATCAGGTCGGCATCGCGGGCCGCGCGCAGGCAGCCCTCCAGTTCCGCCCGACCGCGGTACACCGGGCAGCGGGCGTAGGGCGGATCCTCACCCGGGGGCCAGTCCCGGTGTTGCAGCCGGTTGTAGATATCAGGTTCAGCGAAAGTAATGCGGTATCCGAGCTGATGCAGGTTCTTGTATAGGCCGCGGTAATAAGTGGCGGCGCCGTTCCAAAAGGCCGAGGTCAAACTCGACCCAAAGACGTAGAGGTTCAATCCCTTCAATCCAGGTCTTGGCAGATGGCCTCCAACTCGCGCGCGCGGTGGGCGCAGGTATGACGCGCCAACACGGTGGCCCGTCCCTGCTGCCCCAGGCGATTTCGTTGCTCGGGATGGCGCAGAAGTTGCTTGCACGCCGCCACCATCGCCTCCTTCCCTTGCAGGATGAGGAAATCCTCGCCGGGGGTGAACAGTCCCTCCTCGTCCTGCCACGGTGCGCACAGCAGCGCCACGCCGCACGCCAAGGCTTCAAAGACCCGGATGGTGGGGATGCCGGTGAGACCATCGCGGTAGGGATGTCGTGGGATGTGGACGCTCAACCGCGCCGCGGCGTAGACCGCCGGCGCCTCGAGGTTGGGAAGATAGCCTCCGTAAGCGATGCCGGCGGCCGCGAGCTGCCGCTGCGCGCGGACAGGATAGCGGACGCCGTAGGCGCGGACGCGCAATCCACGCGCCGGGGCCAGCAGATACTCCTGCAACGCCTGTGTGCGCTCGTCGTCGCCCCAGTTGCCGATCCATACCAAGTCATCCTGGCGGTGCTGGCCGGCGGGCGTGCCGGGCGCAGGCGGGTCCGGATGAAAGTGCTCGGTATCGGCGGCTTCGTGCAGGGTATAGCTGCGCTGCGCTCCCCAGCGTTCATACATTTGCCGCAAGCCCTCGCCAAAGGCGAGGACGCCATCCAACTCCCGGATAGGCAGCCGCAGCAGCTCCTCGGGCTGGCTGAGCGCGCGGTGATGGGTGTCGTGCAGAAGCAGCCGGAATCCGTGCCGGCGGCGCTGTTCGAGCAGGAGCGTCCACAATTCCGTGGGGTTCCACTCGTGCACGATGACCACCTCGGCGCCGCGCAACTCCGCGCTCCAATCGCGGATCCATCGGCATCCGCAGGCGGCTACCACGGGAAGTTCCTCGGCCCCGGCGCCGTTGAGGGCGTAGAAGCCGACATCGAGCGCTGGAAAGGCGGTCTGCGCCTTTCGCACCGAACGTGGCCCGTGCGGTTCGGCCCACAGATGGGATAGCGACCATCCACCCCAGGGGCCATCGATGCCTTCGTAAGCGCGGACGAGGTGGCCGCGCTGCAGAAGGGCGGCGGCCCAGCCGCGCAGAAAGTGGGCGTTGCCGTGGTTCCAATCCGACAGCCAGGAGTGGGCGAAGATGCGGATATCCATACAGAACCCGTTAGGCTGGCGTCGTTACCCCGGGGCTGATCTGCTGGTACAGCGCCTCATAGGCCATGGCCATGCGCGGCGCGCTCAAAGCCAGGGCGCGGCGGTGCGCGGCGGCGGCGCCCGCCGCCGCCAGCGCATCATTGGCGGCGAGGCGTTGCAGCCAGCGCCGCAGGTCGCTGCCGTCGTTACGGGCGAAGTAGTAGGCCGCCGCCCCCCAGGTTTCGCGGAAGCTGGGAAGGTCGTTGAGCAGCAAGCAGCAGCCGGCGCGCGCCGCCGCGAGCGGCGCTAGCCCAAACGGCTCGTAGCGGCTGGGCGCGACATAAATACGGCTGCGCGCCAGCAGCTCTGCCATCGCCTGCCGGCCGAGAGGGCCGGCATAATGCACGCCGGGAAGGTTGGTGCGGCCACGGCCAACACCGGGCGGCGGTGTCCCCGCCAGTGTGACCAGCAGCGGCAAGCCGGGCTGCAGCAGCAGGTGGGCCTGCTTGCCGGCATCCCCCAGGCGTCCGGCGCACACCGCCCCCTGCCGCGGCCTGGTGGTGGCTCGCCACTTTTCGCTTGGTCGCTCCCGCTGCCACCCCTGCGCTGCGCGCTGGGGGCCCCGGTGCTGGTCGCTTGAGGGCGGGCTTCGATTGGCGGCGCACGAGCGGCACTGCCGTTCGTTGCCCCGCTCTGCTCGTGGCATCCCCAAGCTGCCTCCAGTTGCTGCCGTGGGAAAGTCGCTGCCATGCGCAATCACGGTGGCGGCGCCCTGCCAGTGGTAGCTCTCCCGCAAGTCGGCGAGCGCGGCTTGGGTCGGCGCCACCACCGCCGCCGCCTGCTCGAGCGCCTGCCGCACGAGGTGAATGTACCAGCGGTGATATTCGTTGGCCGGCGGCGCCGTGCCGTGCACGGCGCGCCACCACGAGACCACGTCGCTGTGGGCCGCGACCACGCTGGGGACGCCCGGCACGGCGCCGGCCCAGGCGAACTGGTTGCAGTGCAGCACATCGATCGGGTCAGGGGCATGGGCGGCGAAATGCGCGAGGGTGGCGCGTCCGGCGGCGATGCTCGCCTCCAGGGCGGGCAGATCGCGCTCACTCTCCCACTCCAACGGTCCCGGCAACAGAAGGTCAGCGCCGGCGGCTGACCATCCTGGGGAGGGCGTGCCCCAACAGGCGCGGGTGACGCGGTGGCCGCGCGCTTGCAGCGCCGCCGCCAGGGTCTCGGTGTGGATGCCAACGCCGCCGGCGCCATCGCTGGTAATAAGCAGGTGAATACCGTCTCCGTGCTTAGCCGGTGAGGCCGAAACCGCGTAACTCCTGAATGGCACGCGCCTGCGCTCCGGATGCGGCCGGCGGGCGGCGTGCCGGGTCCGGCAGCCGAGGTGACTGTTGACTCAACCAGGTAGCCAGTTCGCGCATCCCGTCGGCCAGGCGGACGCGCGGAGCGAAGCCGAGGCGGGCACGCGCGGCGCTGATATCGGCGATGCAGTGGCGCGCGTCACCCTGGCGAAAGTGCCGGGTGATGAAGGGCTGCAGTGGCACGTCCAGGGCCCGCGCCAACTCCTCTGCCAGCTCGGCGACGGTGAGCGTCTCGCCGCTGGCAATATTGAAGGTCTCGCCCTCGATGCCAGCGCGTTCGATCGCCGCCTGGCAGGCGGTGGTCACGTCGTGGACGCTGACCAGGTCGCGCCGCTGGCGGCCATCCTCGAACACTTGGGGACGGCGCCCGGCCAGCAGCTCGCCCGCGAAAACCGCCGCTACCCCCGTGTAGGGGTTGGTGAGCGCCTGCCGCGGTCCATAGGCGTTGAAGAACCGCAGCGCCACGGTGGGCACGCCGTACGTGCGCCCAAACAGCAGGCACATTTGCTCCTGTGCATGTTTGGTGAGGGCATACATGGACCCGAGTTGCGGCGGTTTGGATTCGTCGGTGGGCTGCGGCTCCAGTTCGGCGCCGCAGGCGCCGCACAGCACCTCCCACTGTTTACGGCGGAGTTGGGCGAGCGAACGCCCGGCGCTTGTGCGGCTCACCCCGCAACCCGGGCACCAATACCGCCCCTCGCCGTACACCGACATGGAACCCGCCACCAGCAGCCGGCTCAACCCCGATCCCGGCTGCCGCTGGCGCTGCAGCAGCCCTTCCAGCAAGACCGCCGTGCCCTGCAGGTTCACCTGGCTATAGCGGGCGATTTGATAATGGGATTGGCCCACCCCCACCACAGCGGCGAAATGCACCACCACCGTGACCCCTTCCAGCGCCTGGGCCACGGCGCGTTCATCCAGCACGCTGCCCACGCGCAGTTCCGACTCCGGGCTCAGATAGGCAGGCGGGCGCCGGTCCTGGAACGTGGCATCCATCTGGGGATGGACTTGGGGATCGAGGTTATCGAGCAGGCGCACTTGGTAGCCGGCATTGAGTAGCCGGTCAGCGAGGTGGGAACCCAGGAACCCGGCTCCCCCGGTGATGAGCACGCGGGGCGCATGGCCGTTGCCGGTGCTCATCGGCAGGGCTCCGGGCAGGGCTCCGGCTCCGCCGCGCAGCAGACCATGGCCGCTTTTTCCGTGGCCGCCCGCGCCCGTGGGTCCCCGGCGGCGGGGTCGATGACGGCGGCGCCGCCATAGCGCCGCGCCGCCCAGGCGGCGAAGGCGGCAAACTCCGTCACCCCCGCCGGTTCCCGCGGCGGCGCGGCGTAGTGCGGCTCGAGTCCCAGATGGGCGGGCGTGTAGCACAACGTGAGCGTTACCTCGAATTCGGCGAGGGCGCGCATCTGGCGATCGAACCACGCCACCGCTCCCGGCCGGTACCAGTCGGCCCAACTCAGTCCGGTACGCACGTACCGCGCCCCCAGCCGCCGCATCCAGCCCACCGCCTCTTCCAGCCGCGGATCCTCGAAGTGAAACCACTGGCAGAGCCCGAATTCGGCGGGGAAGCTGCTGCAGGCGGGCTTGGGCGTACCGTCGGCGCGCACCAAGCCCATGTAATAGTGGCGGTAATAGGCCGATCCCTCGCTCTCCCGGTGCCGGGTCGTCGCCTCCCAGGCGGATGGCAAATCCAGCAGGCTGTACCAGTGCACGCGCTCGACCCGCCCCGCCAGCAACCGCGCCGTCGTCTCCAGCCCCAGCACCTGCACGGTCTCGGATCCGAACGACGACGCTCCGGCCTCGCTCACCCACACCGGCACGCCGCACACCGCCTCCACCTCCTCCAGCTTGCGCGGCCAGGCTTCCAGAGGCCAGTGGTTCCAGTCCAGCGGGAACCCATGCACCGCGATCCGGTCCACGGCGCCCACCACGCCGTAGCTGGCCAAAAGGCGGAGAAAGCCCGGGTCGATGGGCGAGATCCCGCCGAGCACCAGGCGCAACCGTGGCCGCGCTGTGCGCACCGCCGCCACCGCCGCCAACACCATGTCGGCGAAGCGCCGCCACTGCGGGTCCAAACCAAAGTTCCAGTGCGAGAGGTTGTTGGGCTCGTTCCAAACCATTAAGGCATCTAGCAAGTTCAGCCCCCACCGGTGCGTCTGTATGGATGGCTGGCTCGGGATGAAGGTTTGTTCCTTGCCAGACCCGGTGTCGATTGGGCGATCCGCGCGGCAAATTTTCCTATCGCGCTGGTCTTTCGTATAATGGAATTGGGTGTCACCCCTCAACATGTCCACTTCTACACTTGACCGTGACCTCGCCCCGGCACCGGCGCCTGCGTCGCTGCTCAACGATTTCAGCATTCAGGTCGCAACCGTTAACGGCAGTGGCAGTCAGTCGTCGAATCTGGTGCTGTTGCACACGCTGTTTCAGATGGGGATTCCCATCTCCGGTAAAAACCTGTTTCCCTCCAACATCGCTGGTTTGCCGACCTGGTACACCATCCGCGCGAGCCGCCGCGGCTACATTGGCCGCAAAAAGGAAATCGACTTCCTGATCGCGCTCAACCCCGATACCTGTCGCGACGACGTCCAGGGGCTGGAGGCCGGCGCCTCGGTAATCTATGACGAGCCGCTGAAGCTGTCGGCGCTGCGCTCCGACTTGACTTACTATCCGGTGCCCTTTGACAAGCTGGTGGCTCCGGTGTGTCCGGTGGCCAAGCTGCGCAAGCTGGTGCGAAACATGATTTACGTGGGCGTGGCCGCCCACTTGACGTGCATGGAGATGCCCGAGGTCGAGCGCGCCCTGCGCCGCCAGTTCAAGACCAAGCCCAAGGCCGCGGACCTGAACTGGGCCGCCATCCAGGCCGGCTACAGTTTTGCGCGCGAGCAATTTCCCCAGCCCGACCGTTGCCAACTGCAGCGCATGGACGGCACTCGCGGTCAGATCGTGATCGAGGGCAACGCCGCCGGCGCGCTGGGCTGCTTGTTCGCCGGCGTGACCGTGGTGGGGTGGTATCCCATCACCCCCTCCAGCTCGTTGTGTGAGTACCTGATCGAGTACCTGAAGCGGTACCGGCGCACCCCCGGCGGGGAAGCCACCTTCGCCTGCGTGCAGGCCGAGGACGAGCTCGCCGCCTGCGGCATGGTGCTGGGTGCGGGCTGGATGGGGGCGCGCGCCGTCACCTCGACCTCAGGGCCGGGCATCAGCCTGATGAGCGAGTTCGTCGGCCTCGGCTACTACGCCGAGATTCCGGCGGTCATTTTTGACATCCAACGCGTGGGGCCATCGACCGGGTTGCCGACGCGCACCGCGCAAGGCGACTTGAGCTTTGTCGCCACCCTCAGCCACGGCGACACCCGCCATTTGGTCCTGCTGCCGGGCACCGTCCAGGAGTGTTTCGACTGCGGCGTGGCCGCCTTCGATCTCGCCGAGCGGTTCCAAACGCCGGTCTTCGTGTTGAGCGATCTTGACCTCGGGATGAACCATTGGATGTCGCCGCCGTTCACCTACCCGGAGAAGCCCATGGACCGGGGCAAGGTGCTCACCGCCGAGGACCTGCGCCGCCTCAAGGGCGATTGGGGCCGCTACCGCGACGTCGATGGCGACGGCATCGGATACCGCACGCTGCCCGGCACGGACCACCCCGCGGCGGCGTTCTTCACCCGCGGCAGCGGCCACAACGCCGACGCCAAGTACAGCGAAAAGGGCGCCGACTACATCGCCAACATGGATCGGCTGCGGCGCAAATGGGAGGGCGCGCGCGAACATCTGCCCGCTCCCCTGCTGGAGCACGACAGCAGCAGCGGCGTCGGCGTCATCGCCTATGGCAGCACGCACCACGGCATGGTCGAGGCGCTGGATCAAATGCGCGAAGAAACCGATCTCGATTGCGCCTACTTGCGTGTCCGCGCTTGGCCGTTCGCCCGCTCCGTCGCCGAGTTCGTCCGCCGCTGTCAGCGCGTGTATGTCGTCGATCAAAACCGCGACGGGCAGATGTATCACTTGTTGCTCGCCGATCTCGGCCCGGAGTTGGGCGCGCGGCTGCGTTCGGTGCGCCAGTACAGCGGCTTGCCGGTCGACGCCCGCAGCCTCTCCGATGCCATCCGCGCCCAAGAGGCGGCGGCGAGGCCTCTAAAGTAGATATCGCCATGCCCACCACCACCTCCACCCCCGCCTCCACGCCGAGCCCCAAGGTCAACCGCATCGGCCTGCCCGCCACCGACTACCGCGGCGCCAAAACCACCCTCTGTGCCGGCTGCGGCCACAATGCCATCAGCGAACGCATTATCGATGCCTGCTTCGAGATGGGCATCGATCCGCATCGCTTCGTCAAACTCAGCGGCATCGGCTGCTCCAGCAAGGCGCCCACGTATTTCCTGGGCCGTTCCTTCGGGTTCAACTCCGTCCACGGCCGCATGCCCAGCATCGCCACCGGCGCCGTGCTCGCCAACCGCACCCTGCAGGCGCTCGGCGTCAGCGGCGATGGCGATACCGCCTCCATCGGGTTGGGCCAGTTCATCCACCTCATGCGCCGTAATCTGCCGTTGATCTACATCATCGAAGACAACGGCGTCTACGGCCTCACCAAAGGCCAGTTCTCCGCCACCGCCGATCTCGGCGCCAAACAGAAGAGCGGCGTCATCAACGAACTGCCGGCGCTCGACACCTGCGCGCTGGCGGTGCTGTCGGGCGCGACCTTCGTGGCCCGGTCGTTCAGTGGCGACAAAAAACAGCTCACCGCCATCCTCAAGGCGGCGCTCGCCCACCGCGGCACGGTGATGATCGACGTCATCTCCCCCTGCGTCACCTTCAACGACCACGAAGGTTCCACCAAGAGCTATAAATACGTGCTCGAGCACGAGGAGGCGCTGCAAGAGGTCAGCTTCGTGCCCGCCTTTGACGATATCGCCGTCGACTACGACCCCGGCACCACCCTCGATGTGACCATGCACGACGGCAGTCATCTTCGCCTGCGCAAGCTCGCCCAGGATTTTGACCCCAGCAACGGGCAGCAGGCGCTCGACGTCCTGACCGCCGCCCACCAGAGCGGCGAAGTGCTCACCGGAGTCTTTTACCTCGACACCACGAAGCCCGATTTTGTGCAACAGTTGGGCCTGGTCGGTGAGCCGCTGGCGCACCTGCCCGAGGCCGTGGTGCGGCCGCCGCGCGCCGTGCTGGACGAAGTCATGGCTTCGCTGCTATAGTTCGCTCCATGCGCAAGGCATGGGCGATTACTCTGGTGGCTTTAGGAATGACACTGGCAGCGGCGGCGGCCAAGCCCGCGCTGCGGGTGATCTTTGTCGACGTCGAGGGCGGCCAAGCCACGCTGGTCGTCACCCCTACCGGCCAGTCCTTACTCATCGACACCGGCTGGTCCGGTCACCAGAACCGGGACGCCGACCGCATCGCCGCCGCCGCCAAGCAGGCCGGCCTGCACAAGATCGATTACGTCCTGCTGACCCATTATCACCCCGACCACACCGGCGGCGTGCCGCAACTGGTCCAGACCTTTCCGGTCGGAACCTTCATCGACCATGGCCCGCTGGAGGAAACCAACCCCGGCACCCACCAGATTTGGCAGGCTTATCAGGACGTGCTGGCCACCGGTAAATACGGCCACCTGACCGCCAAGCCCGGCGAGGTGCTGCCGCTGACCGGGGTTACGGCCACCGTGGTTAGCTCCGATGGCAAGCTCATCGACCATAACCTTGCCGGCGGCGGCACGCCGAATCAGTTCTGCTCGGTCGCTGACGACTGGAAACCGGACACCAGCGAAA
Organism: Terriglobales bacterium; assembly: GCA_025451775.1. Taxonomy (GTDB): domain Bacteria; phylum Acidobacteriota; class Terriglobia; order Terriglobales; family SCQP01; genus SCQP01. The sequence goes on along the minus strand of JANWJU010000053.1, from coordinate 23,178 downwards.
ACGCCTATTCGGTGGGCGTGATGATTCAGTTCGGCAAGTTCAAAATGCTGGACCTCGGCGATCTGAGCGCGGACAAAGACCGTCAGATGGTATGCCCCAAAAACCGCCTGGGTCAGGTCTCACTGTACGTGCTCGCCAACCATGGCATGACACCGAGTTCCAGCCATGCGCTGGTGGACGGGATTCATCCCGAGGTGGTCGTCATGGACAACGGTCCCTACAAGGGCGGTTCCGTGGGCGCCCTCGACATGGTCAAGAGTAGTCCAGGCCTGCTGGCTCTCTGGCAGTTGCACTACACCCCCATCAGCACCACGCACAATACCGTCATGGCCGACATCGTCAACGACCAGGAGGACTTCATGGCCCCCGATCCGGCCCTCCCTCTCGAAGTCACGGCCCAAAGCGATGGCCAGTTCGCCATCTACAACCCTCGCACCAAGGCCGCCGCGCATTACCCGGCGCGTTAATCGGCGGCGGCGCGAACCTTTTCCCGCTCCAGCCGCACGGCCTGCCACAGATACCAGCTCGCCACGCTGCGCCACGGGCGCCAAGCCGCTCCGGCGGCGGCGAGTTGCTTGGGGGTGGGGAGGCGGCGCTTATGGTAGGCGAGCTGGTAACCCTGCTGCACGCCGTAGTCGTTGAGCGGCAGCACGTCGGGCCGCCCCATGCGGAAAATCAGCAGCATCTGCACCGTCCAGGGCCCGACACCGCGTACGGTGGTGAGACGCTCGATAATGGCGTCGTCGCTGAGCGCCTCCAGCGTCATCCAGTTCGGAATCAACCCCGCCGCTGTTTTTTCGGCCAGATCGCGGACGGCGGCAATCTTCTGCCGGGACAACCCCGTGGCGCGCAAATCGCCATCGCTGGCGCGGAGCAATTGCTCCGCCGAGGGAAAGCCGCCGCCGCCCACGTGTTGGTGAATGCGCGCCAGGATCGCCGTCGCCGCGGTGGCGTGCAACTGCTGATAGACGATGGCCCGCAGCAGGGAATCGCTCGGATGCGGATGGCGATCGAGCGTCAACTGAAACCGTCCGGCAATGGCGATCAAGGCCCGGAGGCGCGGGTCGCAGGCGCGCAGATGACGGAGCGCGGCGAGGTGGTTGAACGGGTAGCGGGGCGCCATGGGGCATCATAGCGCGCCGGGCGCGTCCGGCCCTCGACCTATTGCGCCAGTTGAAACGTGACCCGGATCAGGGCGGCGGTTTCGATGGGGGCGCCGTTGCGTTGGGCGGGACGGAAGCGGATTTCCTGGGCGGCGCGGATAGCCGCCTCATCGAGACCGTGGCCGAGGCTGTGGACGACGCGCGCCACACGGAGCTGACCGTTGATTTGAAACAGCACCGCCAGCACCACTTCCCCCTGGATGCCCAACTGCCGTCCTTCGGTCGAGTACTCCGGAACGGGTTTGAACAGGATCTCGACCGGGATATAGGCGGGTTCGGCAGACGTTCCAGCAGCAGCTGCCGTCAGCGGTGGCAACGCGGTCAGGTCAAAGCCCGCACTGGCGACGGGCCCAGCCGCCGTCCCGTGGAGGCCGGAGGCACCCGTGGCCAGTGCCGTACCGAAGTTGCCGGTTTGTACGCCGCCGCCGGATGCAGCCGCAACCGCCGCCGGGCGGTCGGGGCCGGCAAAACCGGCGAGCCGCACGGGGCCGCTGGCCTGGACCGTAATCGACTGGCTCTGGGGTCCGCCAAACCCACTCGGCTTGACCGCCCCTGGGGAGGGCTGCAGGGCCAGCTTGGTGGTGGCGGCGGCGAACTGGTGCAACTCCACCGGGGCAGCGGCGGCGGCGGCGGGGGCAGGGAACTTGGGCGCCGGGGATATGGTCGCCACCACGGAGGGCGCCGGCGCACGCAGCGGACCCGGCTGCGGCGCCAAGCGCGGCCGCGTCAGCGTGGGATCGGTGGTCGCTTCCATCAAATGGCGCCAAAGCGGCTGCGGTTGGCGCGCGGCCACGGGGCGTGACCGCCGCACCGGAAGGTCGAACCTCGGCAGCGTCGGCGCCTGCGGCGCCGGCAACGAAAGTTGGGGCCAATCCAGCCGCACCATGGTGCTTTCCTGTGGCCGATAAGGGATCACCCGCGGTTGCGGCCATAACGCCAGCAGCGCGATCAGCACCAACTGCGCCGCCATGCTCACCAGCAGGGCACGGCGACGGCGCTGGGACTGCTCCGGCCCCGGCACCAGCGGGCCCAACATTGACCTTTCTGCGCTGGCGTTCGCTAGTTCTTCCCGGTGGTTCTCTGCCATGGACCGTCCTGCGAAAAGTGGCGAGCCACCCCATAGGAGGCACGCGAGTAGCGGGTGGTCGCCCGCGGCAGAAGAATTTGCCTAGGACATTGGGCCAAATCAAAGCGGCATTGGGCGCAATTCCCGGCTGACGTGAAAACTCGCCTCGGTTCGGGCGCGCAGCTCCTCCAGCGTGCAGTCCGGGGCCAACTCCTCCAACTCCAAGCCCGCGGGCGTGACCCGCAGCAGCGCCATCTCGGTCACAACGACATCGACCACGCCCGCGCCGGTGAGCGGTAAGCGGCATTGGCGCAGAATTTTGGGCGATCCATCCTTGGTGGTGTGCTCCATGGCGATGATCAGCCGCTGTGCCGCGGCCACCAAGTCCATGCCGCCGCCCATGCCCTTGATCATCTTGCCCGGGATCATCCAGTTGGCCAGGTTGCCGCGCTCGTCCACCTCCATCGCCCCCAGCACCGCGAGATCGATGTGCCCGCCGCGGATCATGGCAAAGGACTCGGCGCTGGAAAAGTACGACGCCCCGGCCACGGCGGTCACCGTCTCCTTGCCGGCGTTGATGAGATCGGCGTCCTCCTCGCCCGCGCGCGGGTAAGGGCCCACGCCCAGCAGCCCGTTTTCCGATTGCAGCACCACCTCCATGCCCTCCGGCACCAGGTTGGCAATCAGCGTCGGCAATCCGATACCCAAATTCACAAAGTAGCCGTCGCGCAGCTCGGCGGCGATGCGGCGCGCGATGCGCAGGCGCTTGTCTTGCGGTGACAGGTTCACGTCTGTACCGTTCTCCGCTCGATGGGCTTGCGGTAGGCGGCGCCCACCACCAAGCGATGGACGTAGACCGCCGGCGTGACCACCTGCTCCGGGTCGAGCGCGCCCAGCTCGGCCAACTCCTCGACCTCGGCGATGGTGACGCGGGCTGCGGCCGCCATCACGGGGTTGAAGTTCCGGGCCGTCTTGCGGTAGGTCAAATTGCCCCAGCGGTCGCCCCGGTACGCCTTGATCAGGGCGAAATCGGCCTTCAGCCACGACTCCATCAAATAGGTCCGGCCCTCGAACTGGCGCTCCTCCTTCGCTTGACCACCGGGGCCCTGGGCCACCACCGTGCCCACCCCCGCCGGGGTGAAAAAGGCGGGAATGCCGGCGCCACCCGCCCGGATACGCTCGGCAAACGTGCCCTGCGGCACCAGTTCGGTCTCCAACTCCCCCGAGCGCGCGCGGGTCTCGAAGATGGAGTTTTCGCCGACGTAGGTGGCGATCATCTTGCGGATCTGGCCGGCGGCGAGCAGCCGTCCCACGCCCTCATGGTCGGTACCGGCGTTGTTGCTGATGACGGTCAGGCCTTGCGTGCCTTGTTGGCGCAGCGCCTCGATCAAATGTTCTGGGTTGCCGCACAGCCCGAAGCCGCCGATCATTACCGTCGCGCCCGCGGGAATGTCGGCTACGGCCGCCGCCGCCGACGCCACCAGCTTATTCATTTTTTGCGTCCACTTCCTTCCGTGGCCTCATCCTACCGCTTCCCGTAGAATTGAGACACATGCCCGGCCTGCCGCTGGCGGAAAAACTCGCCCTTCTGCTCGGCCCCGACGCCGCCCTGCGCCGCCTCATGGCGGCGGCTTTGACCGATGCCGGCGCTACCCTGGTGGACGATCCCGAGCGGGCTCACTATCTCGTGGCCTGCGGCGCGAGCGTACCACTTTACCCCAGCCCTTGCTGGGAATCGGTCCTGTTGATTGCCGCCGCTGACACCAGCCCGGAGGCCGCCGCCCTCCCCGCGCTGGCCCGCTATTGGGCATTGCGACTCGCTCCCCGCGTGCGGGTGAACGCGCTGCTGCTCGGCCCTAATGCCGAAAATGCCGCTGGAAACGCCACCGGAATTGCCGCCACCGCCATTTACCTGCTCGCCGCCGCCCATTTCACCACCGGCGCCACGCTCCGCCTCGACGACCGTATGCTCTGATCCTGCCCACCGCAGTACACTACAGGAGCACCCGAGAGGTCTCAAGGAGAAGCTATGCCGACCGTTTGGAAGATCGATCCCGTCCACACGCACGTGCAATTTTCCGCACGTCATATGATGGTCAGCAACGTCAAAGGCGTGTTTGCCAAGAGCAGCGGGACGGTCACGCTCGACGAGGGCGATTTCACCCAATCCAAGGTCGAGGTCGACATCGACGCCGCCAGCCTCGACACGCGCGAGCCGCAGCGGGACAACCACCTGCGCAGCGCCGATTTCCTCGAGGTCGAGAAGTTTCCGCTCCTCACCTTCCGCTCCACCCGCATCGAGCCCGCGGGTGAGGGCTTCACCATGACCGGCGATCTCACCATCCACGGCGTCACCCGCCCGGTGCAGCTGGCCGTGGAAGCGCCCGGGCCGGTTGCCAAGGATCCCTGGGGTGGCACCCGCCGCGGATTCGAGGCGGCGGGCGAGCTCAGCCGCAAGGATTTCGGCCTGGTCTACAATCAAGCGCTCGAGACCGGCGGCGTGCTGGTGGGCGACAAAGTCAAACTGGCGCTCGAGGTTGAACTGGTCCAACAGTAGACGTGCTCATGTAGAATTGCCCCCAGGATCATACGGATACTTTTATGGCGATCTCACTCAAGTCCCACGAAACCCAAGGCGTCAGCATCATCGTGGCCAATGGCCGGCTGACGCTGGGCGCGGAAACCAACGACCTGCGCGAAGCGGTCAAGCAACTGCTGGAGGCGGGCCGCACCCGCATCGTCCTTGACCTGGACAAGCTCGACTACATCGACAGCAGCGGCCTGGGCACGCTGGTGGGATTGCACACCACCGCCGCCAGCAAAGGCGCGCACATCAAGCTCACGCGCGTGCACGGCCACCTGCAAGAACTGCTGGTGATCACCAAGCTGCTGACGGTCTTCGACATCTACGACGACGAAGCGGCGGCGGTCGCAAGCTTCCCCGCCTCGGTCAAGGCCTGAGCCACGCAGGCGCGGGTGTCATCGGCGCGCCGGCAGAGCCCGGCCACGGCCGCGGCGCGCAAGGACCGCCGCTCGCACCAGATGAGGTAGCGGCGGTCGCCCAGTTCCAGCCCGTTATTGCAACGAACGCTCTAGGATTCGCACCACGCGCCCCCCTGGAGCTGCTGGGGCGACCTCAATCGGCCAGCCCTCCCGGGGAAAGCCATCGATCACCCTCAGCACCCGCAATCCGCTGGAGGCAACGTGGAAATGCCACGAGCAGAGCGGGGCCTCACGCCGGGCCGGGTTGCGTTTTGGTTTGAGCCGGTGTCACAGTAACCGGAAACGCGTGCGCCGGTTCTTTAAGGTTGGGAACCAAACTGGCGGCGGCTGCGTAAGCACTGAAGCATGGACAAAGCGCGCGATCCCGAATTTCTGAAGCGGCGGCAGCGGCGGCGCTGGGCGCTGGCCAGCGCCATCGTCGTGTTGCTGGTCATCGCCGGCTTGGCGGTGGCCAGGCTGAAGCCGGCGCCGCCCACGCTGGACGGCAGCTCGGTGTGGCCTGATCAGGTCAAGCGCGGGACCATGGTGAGGCAAGTACGGGGTTTAGGGACGCTGGTGCCGGTCGAAGTACGCACCATCCCGGCCATCTCCGAGGGCCGGGTCGAGGAGATTCCGGTGCTGCCGGGAAGCGCCGTCAAGGCCTCGACCGTGCTGGTGCGGTTGGCCAACCCCACCGTGGTGCAGGCGCTGGCCAATGCCCAAGCCCAGCTGCAGGGCGCCGAGGCCGATCTCGCCAACCTGCGCGCCACCCTCCAGGCCGCGCAGCTCGATGCGCAATCGACCCAAGCCAACCTGGAAGCCGAGTACCGCCAGGCGCGCCTGCTCAGCGATAACGACAAAACTCTGGTCGCGCGCGGCTTGGTCGCCGAGCTCGATGCCTCCACCGACGCCGCCAAAGCCGATGGCCTCGGGCAGCAGGTCGAAATCGGCCAAAAGCGGCTCCAAACCCTCGCCGCCTCCAATACCGCCCAGATTGACTCCTCCCAGGCCAAAGTCGCGCAGATGAAAAATGCCGCGGAATTGGCCCAGACGCAGGTGGCCGCGCTCGACGTCCGGGCCGGCATTGATGGATTACTTGAAGGTTTGGACGTGGGCTCCGGTACGGCCGCCGCCACGCCACTGCAAGTGGGGCAGTGGGTGACGGTGGGAACCGCCGTGGCCCGCGTGGTTCAGCCGCAAAAGCTCAAGGCGGAGATCAAGGTCGCCGAAACCGACGCCCGCGACGTCGCCCTCAACCAGCCCGCCACCATCGACACCCACAACGGCGTCGTCCCTGGCCACGTCATCCGCATCGATCCCAACGCCCTCAACGGCACAGTGGCCGTCGATGTCGCTCTCGACGGCGCCTTGCCGCCGGGTGCGCGGCCCGATCTCAGCGTCGATGGCACCATCGACATCGAGACCCTTCCCAACGTCGTCTATGTGGGCCGGCCGGCGTTCGGCCAACCCGATCAAACCGTCAGCATGTTCCGCATCTCGCCCGACGGGCGCGGCGCCAGCCGCGTGCAAGTCGAATTGGGCAAGGCGTCGGTCACTACCGTCCAAGTCGTGCGCGGCCTCAATGTCGGCGATTGGGTCGTGCTCTCCGATACCTCTGCCGACGACAGCTACAGCCAGGTGCGCTTCAGCCCGCCGGTTGCCATTCACTAGCAGGTCTATAGCAGGAGAACCCATGCCCCAAGCCCCATCCGTCATCGCCCTGCAGGGTATTAGCAAGATCTTCTATACCGACGAGGTCGAGACCCACGCCCTCGCCGACATCAGCTTGCAGGTCCGAGCGGGCGAGTTTGTCGCCATCGGCGGACCCTCCGGGTGCGGGAAATCGACGCTGCTGTCGATTTTGGGCCTGCTCGACACGCCCTCCACCGGCGAGTACACGCTCAACCAGCAATCCGTGGCGCACCTGAACCTGGGCCAGCTTTCGCGCATCCGCAACCGCGAGATCGGCTTTATTTTCCAGAGCTTCAACCTGATTGGTGATCTATCGGTTTATGAAAACGTCGAGCTGCCGCTGACCTACCGGGGCGTAGGGGCAGGGGAGCGCAAGCGGCGGTGCCTGGAAGCGCTGGAGAAGGTCGGCATGGGGCACCGCGCCCGCCATCTTCCCAGCCAGCTCTCCGGCGGCCAGCAGCAGCGCGTGGCCGTGGCCCGAGCGCTGGTGGGCAAACCCAGCATCCTGCTGGCGGACGAGCCCACCGGCAACCTCGATTCCAAAAACGGCGACGCCGTCATGGACCTGCTGCACGAGCTCCATGCTGCGGGCGCGACCATCTGCATGGTGACCCACGATCCGCGCTTCTCGCGCTACGCCGATCGTATCGTGCATTTGTTCGACGGCCAGATCGTCGATGCGCCGGCGGAGGAACAGCCGTTGTCGGTGAGCAGCCCCCAGTGAACCAAGTGAAGTGGCCGCAAATTGCCCTGATGGCGGGGCTGCTGACGGCCGGCCTCGGCGCCCAAGCCCCCACCCCCGCCGCCAGCACCGTCGCCAACACCGCGGCCCCGGCGCGCCTGGACGCCTTCCAACGGGGCGGCTGGTCCAACTTTTGGCAGCGGTATCAGCCCGCCAATATCGCTCCCCCGGATTTGAGCAATGCGGCCGCACTGAGACGGCAGGCCGCCACTGGGACCCTGTATTTATCCTTGCGGCAAGTCCTGCAGCTCGCCCTCACCTCCGATCTCGACATCGCCGACGCCAGCTACGCCCGCCTGCTCGCCCAGCCCGATTACCTGCGCACGCTGGCGGGGGGCACGGCGCGCGGCGTGGCGGGGGAGACGATCTCGAGCGCGCTGTTCTCCGGCGCCATCGGCGCCAGCGGCAATGGCGGCGGCGGCGGGGGCGGCAGTAACGCCGGTTCGGCCGTGGGCGGCGGCTCCGGCGTGCACGGCGGTGGCGGCGGCTACGATCCCAGCTTTGAGTTCACCTTCGCCGACGAGCACTCCCGCCAGCCCCTCGCCAATGCCGTGCTTTACGGCACGGCGGAACAGATCCTCAACCAAGCCTCCGGTTATGGCTCGTTCGGCCAGAGCTTTACCACTGGGACCGGCTACAGCATCAGCGCCGGCGCCTTCCGCCAGTACCAGAACTCGGAGCAGCTCTTTCTCAATCCGCAGATCACCTCTGATATCAGCATTGGTATCCAGCAGCAGTTTTTCAACGGTGGCAGCCGCGCCGTCAACCGCGCCGGCATAATTATGGGCGCCAACAGTCTCAAGTACGCCGACGCCTACTACAAAGCCCAGGTCACCACCATCGTGGCCGCGGCGGCGGGGCAGTACTGGGCGTTGGCCGCCGCCCAGCGCCAGGTCGAGATCGCCGAGCAAGCCGAACAGAACGCCCAGCACACCTACGACGACACCCTCGAGCTGGTGAAGGACGGCAAAGTCCCCGCCGCCAATCGCATCACCGCCCAGGCCACGCTGCTCACCGCCCACCAGGCCAGCCTGGCCGCGCTCACCGCGTTTCAGAAGGCGGGATCGAAGCTGAAGTTGTTCCTGGCCAAGCAATGGTCGGCCAACCTCATCACCGCCCGCGTCGTTCCCACCGACGCGCTTCCCAGCCCCGCGGCCAGCACTGCAAACGCTGCTGCCGCCACGCCCGCCGCCGCCCAACTCGTGAACCGCGCGCTGGCCTTCAGTCCCCAACTCGCCGAAGACCGTGTCAACGTCAGCAATAACGACCTCATCGTTAAGATTCGCAAAAACACCTTGCTGCCCTCGCTGACGCTGTTTGCGTCCTACACCTCAAGTGGCGTCTCCGGGCGTGGCCTACAGTGCGCTGTGGCCACGTTCCCGTGCCCCGCCGGCGACCTGCTGCCCTCGCTGCCGGGCGGGTTCGGCTCCTCGGTCGGCAAAGTCTTCTCTTACGGTGCGCCCGATTACGGCGTCGGATTTCAGCTCCACGTACCGGTGTGGAACCGGGCCAACCGCGCCGACGAGGCCAGCGCCGAGTTGGAAGCCAATCAATCCCGCGTCGATCTACAAAAGGACCAGAACACCGTCACCGAGCAGGTCAGTGAGGACCGCATCGATATCGAGGGCGAGCGCGCCCAACTGGCCGCCGCGCGCCAAGGCGCCGACCTCCAGCAACAGGCGCTCAGCGATGCCCAGGACAAGTACCGGCTGGGGAAGGGAACGATCACCGACGTCCTCACCGCCGAGGCGGCGCTGACCACCGCCCAGCAGGCCGTAACGGCCGCCCAGCAAGCCTGCGCGCTCGCCCAGGTCACGCTGGCCAAGGATAGCGGCACCCTGCTGGACGATTACCACATCTCACTCGGCCCCTCGACCACACCCACTAGCTTCGGCCGCCTTAAATAACCGCTAAACTCAAGGTGTGCACCTCCGCGACCTGCTCTTGGCACCTGCCGCAGCCGTAGCCCTCGCGACCATCGGCTCCAGCGCTTGGGCCACCCCGCCGCAGCCGGCGCTCCACGACGCCTTTAACGCCCACCAGACTTACCTCTACAACGCCGAGGTCGCCGGCTTCGGCATGCGCATGCCCGGTTCGGTGGGCCATCAGAAGACCGAGGACCTGGTCAAGCGCGTGGTTGCCGCCGATGGCGGCCAATTCTCCACCGACGATTTCGTGGCTGAGACTCCCCGCGGCAAGGTGCCCGTTCACACCCTGATCGGCAAGTTCAACGTTAGCGCCATCCCCCATCAGCCCATCTTCATCCTCGCCGGCCACTACGACACCCTCTTCAAGACGGGCTTCATCGGCGCCAACGACGGCGGCTCCTCGACGGCGATCCTTTTGGGATTTGCCGACGCCCTCCATCGAGCACCGAAAACCAAGATGCAGATCTGGTTGGTGTGGACCGACCTGGAGGAGGCCGTCAAAGCCTTCCAGGGGAACGACGGGCTCTACGGCAGCCGCCACCTCGCCAACCAGCTCAGGGCCGAAGGTCTGGTTCCGCGCATCAAAGGTTTCTTCCTGCTCGATATGATCGGGGACAAGAACCTCGATGTCGACAAGGAGTCGACCTCGACCAGTTGGCTGCAGGATTTCATCTACGCTGCGGCCAAACAAATTCACTACGAGCAGTACTTCTTCACCTACTCCGAGCCCATCATCGACGATCAGGTCTCATTCGCCAACGTCGGCATCCCCGTCGTCGATGTTGTCGATGCCACTTTCGGGCCCATGGGCCCCGGCTACGATGCCATGGGCGAGTACCACCACACCAACCAGGACACCATGGACAAGGTGTCGGAACATAGCCTCATGATCGTCGGCCGCACGGTGCTGCGGGCGGTCGAAATGATTGATTCCCAAAACTAGCTATTAGCTTTTAGCTGTTAGCTATGAGGCACGCTGGCGCGCCGTAGGGGCAAGATTATGTCAACTTGTTGTCCACAGGCGGGACGGTGGATTGTGCACGATTTGCGTTATCGGACGCTGGAAAGTGGTAGGCTCCGGTATGCCGCTGCGCGCCGCTAACGCTTTTGTTTTGCGTACTTATCCCTTGAGGGAGTCGGACAAGATCGTCAGCTTCTTCACCCGGGAGTACGGAAAATGCCGGGGCGTGGCGCGCGCGGCGCGGCGGCCGAAGAGCAAGTTTGGCGCCACCCTGGAAACGCTGACCCAGGTTCGGGTGCAGTTCTTCGAGCGCGAGGGGCACGACTTGGCCAACATCGACCACTGCGAGTTGGTCGCCTCCATGCTCGGAGCCAGCGTGGATTTGGCCGCCTCGACCGGCATTGCACTCATGGCGGAGGTTGCCGACCGGATGCTGCCGGAGCGGGAGGTGAACGATGCCGTGTTCCGGCTGCTGGAGTTGGTGCTGGGAGAGATGCGCCGCGCGCCGGCGGCCGGGGTGTGGAGTCCGCTGACCTACTACTTGGTTTGGATGGTCCGGCTGGGGGGATTCCTGCCAAATTTTACCGTCTGGAACCGGGAACCTGCTACGCTGAATCTTGTTCAGGCGATGATCAAGAATCCGTTGCCGGCACTGCCGGCGGAGACGACGGCGCAGGCTGCCGGCGTCCCCGGCCGAGAGTTGCGGCGCTGGCTCAAGGACTGCCTGCAAGATCATATCGAGGCCGGACTCAAGAGCTGGCCGCTGGTGGCCGAACTCGAACCCCATGCTGAGTTTTCAAGACCTCATCCTTAAACTGCAGGAGTTTTGGGCACGCCAGGGCTGCGTCATCCAGCTTCCTTTCGATCTGGAGGTGGGCGCGGGCACCATGGCGCCGGAGACGTTTCTGCGCGTCCTCGGCCCCAAGCCCTACCGGGTCGTGTACCCGCAACCCAGCCGCCGCCCGGCCGACGGGCGCTATGGGGACAATCCCAATCGCCTCTATAAACACACCCAGTTGCAGGTGATTATTAAACCAACACCTGATGATATCCAGGATCTCTACCTGGAGAGCCTGACCGCCATCGGCATCGACCTTCGCGCCCACGACATCAAGTTTGAAGAGGACAACTGGGAGTCGCCGACGCTCGGTGCCTGGGGCTTGGGATGGCAGGTGATGCTGGACGGCTTGGAGATTACCCAGTTCACCTACTTCCAGCAGTGTGGGGGCCAGGACCTCGATCCCATCGCGGTGGAGCTGACCTATGGTATGGAGCGCATCGCCGGCTTCCTGCAGGATGTGGACTCCATCTACGATATCCGCTGGAACGAGCAGCTCAGCTACCGCGACGTGCGCTACCTGGACGAGCTGCACCACTCCATCTACAACTTTGAGAAGGCCGACGTGGCCCGCCTCTGGACGGCGTTTAACGGCCATGAGGAGGAGTGCCGCAGCCTGCTGCAGCAGTTCCGCGAGCTGCCCGTGGCGGAACGCCCGCGGGCGCCGCTGCTTGCCGCCTATGAGTTGTGCCTGCGCTGTTCGCACCTATTCAACCTGCTGGACGCCCGCGGCGCCATCTCCGTCACCCAGCGCGTGGGCTTGATCCAACGGGTGCGGGCGCTGGCGGTGGGCATCGCCTCCGCGTGGATGGCCCAGCAATATCCCCAACCCGAGGTTTCGGTTGCCTAAACCGCTGCTAGTTGAAATTGGATGTGAAGAGATCCCGGCGCGCATGTTGGAAGGCTTGGCGCGCCAGTTCGCCGACCGGCTCAACCATCACTTGAACCAGGTGGGGTTGGCCCAAGCCGTCAACGGTGCGCCCGGCGAGGCGCATTGGACGCCGCGCCGGCTGATCTTCACCCATGAAGCGGTGCTTGAAGCCGAGCCCCGCCGCGAGGAGGAGATTCTCGGTCCGCCGGTGCGGGTCGCGGTGGGTGCCGACGGCGGTTTCACACCACAGGCGCTGGGTTTTGCCGCCAAGAATGCCATGCCCCCCGAAGCTCTGATGCGAGTGACGACGCCCAAAGGCGACTACGTGGCTCTGCGCCGCCCGAGCGGTGGCCGTGCGGCGGCGGAGCTGCTGGCCAGCATCATTCCGCAAGCGTTCCTTGAAGTCGAGCCGCCGCGCGCTATGCGCTGGACCGCGGGCGTCGAGGGCGGTGGCCTGCGCTTTATCCGTCCGGTGCGCTGGCTGCTGGCGCTCTGGGGCGCCGAAGTGATCCCCTTCACGCTGGGCTCGCTCACCGCTGGGCGGGTGTCGTGGGGGCATCGCGCGCTCAGCCACGGCGCCCACGGCAGCTTCGAGGCGGCTTCGACCGCCGCTTTCCCGGCGTTATGGGCCGAGCATCACGTCATCGCCAGCGCCGCCGCGCGGCAGCAGCGCATCTTGACGGCCGCCGGGCGGGTCCTGCCGCAAGGGCTGCGATTGCGCGCCGATGCCGGTCTGCTCTCCACCCTGGTCAATCTCACCGAGTTTCCCGAGGCGGTGCTGGGGAGCTTCGATCCCGCCGACCTGACCACGCTGCCGCCCGAAGTGCTGGTGACGGTCATGCGCGATCACCAAAAGTACTTTGCCGTCGAGGACGCCGCCGGGGCGCTGCAGCCGTATTTTGTGGCCATCATCAACCTGGATGGCGACCCGCGCGGCTACATCCGCCATGGCCATGAGCGCGTGCTCCGCGCCCGCTTCAGCGATGCCCGCTTCTTCTGGGAGCAGGACCGGAAGCTGACCCTGGTGCAGCGCCTGCCGCTGCTCGATCAGGTCACCTTCCAGGCGAAGCTGGGCAGCTACCGGGAGAAGAGCCGGCGCATGCGTGCTCTGGCCGGTTGGCTGGCGGGGCAGTGGCAGCCGGATCATGAGTGCGAAGCTCCGGTGGCGGAGACCGCCGCCGAGTTGGCCAAGTGCGATCTCACCACCGAGATGGTGAAGGAGTTTACCGAGTTGCAAGGCATCATGGGCGGCAACTACGCCCGCGCCGAGGGCTTGGGCCCGGCCATCGCCGCCGCCATCGCGGATCAGTATCTGTGGGAGACGGCGCCGCGCACGGCGGTGGGCGCGGCGGTGGGGCTGGCCGACAAGCTCGACACCATCGCCGGCATGTTCGCCATCGGCGAGGTCCCGACCGGCAGCGCCGATCCCTTTAGCCTGCGGCGGCAAGCCAACGCGGTGATCCGCACGCTGATCGAACGCCGCCTGGAACTCAACCTGAAGACCGCGGTGGATCAGGCCTTGGCGGGTCTGGGCGATCTAGCGAGCTTCCGGCTGATCGAGGACGTGCGGCGGGAGCTGGCCGCGTTTTTCCTGGAACGTTTGGCGTTTTATCTGCGCGAAAGCGGCGGCTACGCCCCCGCCATCGTGCAAGCCGTACTCGCCGGCGATGGCGGGCATGGGGGCGACGACCCGCTGCAAGCCGCCTTGCGCTGCCAGGCGGTGGCGGCCGCTCCGGAAGTGGCGGCGGTAGCGGCGGTGGTCAAACGCGCCCGCAACATCGTGCGCAAAGAGAAATGGACCGCGGTCAAGGTCAACCCGGACCTGGTCGCCGCCCCCGCCGAACAGGCGCTGCTCTATGCCGTCGAGGGCATCCCCACCGACTCCGGTTATGCCGCCGAGTTGGCCGCGATCGGGGAACTAGCGCAACCGCTGGAGCGCTTTTTCAACGAGATCCGCGTCAACGACGACGACCCCGCCTTGCGCGCCAACCGCCTCTCGCTGCTGGCCGCGACCGTGGCCCGCCTCTCCCGCATCGCCGACTTCAGCGAACTCTCGTCTTAAAGTCTAGGACCGGGCCTAGGACTGGGCCGCGCGGCAGGCGTTGGCGTACAGCGTCCGGAGGCAGGCCAGCGCCGGAGGGGCATCGGCGGCCAAGTCGCGGGTGCGGGCCTCGATGCTCAAACGGCCATGGTAGCCGATCTTGTTGAGGGCGGCGAAAAACGGGGCGTAACCCGGGCACTCGTTGGGATCGCGCGGGAAGGCGCGGCCGGCGGGGTTGGCGAAGTGCAGATGCACCAGCCGGGCCTTGACGCTGAGCAGGACCTCCGGACTCTCGCTCTCCGAGTACATGTGGTAGAAGTCGCAGATGATTTGGATCTTGGGATGGTTCGTATCGAGGGAGAGGGCGTAGGCCTGGGCGGTGGTGTTGACGATGTTGCACTCCTGGCGGCGCAAGGCCTCGATACCGATGAGCATGTCATAGCCGCGCCGCTCGATCTCATCGCCCACGCCGCGCAGGAACGTGCACAGTTGATACCAGGCCTCGGCGTAGTTGAAGCCATCGGGCACGCGGCGGGCGCCGCCGCTGCCGAAGACCACCACCTTGACCCCGAGCGCGTGGGCGCGCGCCAGCGCAGCCGCGACATATTTATCAATCGCGGGCTGGTCGACCACCGGGCCCACCAACTTCAAATTGCCCGGGATGAAGGTCTGCATGGCCTCGGCGTGGATGGGGGCGGCGGCGGCGGTCTGGCGCGCCACGGCGAAATCCGCATCGCTCAGGCGCATGATCCCGGTCACCGACGGATCGACGTAGTCGAAGCCGGCCTTGGCCAGCACGGGAATGTCGGAAAGCGATCCGGTGACGCCGAAGCGCAGGTCGAGGTTCGGACACGGCGGCGCGCTTGTGGCCGCCAGCGATGAGGTGAGCATTGGCGGCACCGCCGCCGCGCCTGCGGCAACATGCATAAAACGACGACGATTCATGATAGCGCCTCTCCTCAGTTCTGACTGGCCAGCGTGAACGCGTAGAGGGCGTTGCCACCGGCGACCACCAAATATTGTTTGCCGTCGAGCTCGTAGGTCATGGGGGCGTTGCTGACCGCGTGTCCCAGACGCGCGTGCCACAGCGCGGCGCCGGTCGAAGCATCGAGCGCTTCGACGTCCGAGCTGACGCCGGTGCTAAAGACCAGGTTCCCGGCCGTGGTCAGCAGGCCGGAACGGACGGCGCGCGCCCAGGGGTGCACCCAGCGCGGCTTGCCGGTGCGGTAATCGATCGCCTCCAGCGACGCCTGCGAGTAACCGCCGCGGTCGTTGCCGCCCCAGCCCTCGGGCTTTTTGTTTTGATCGTAGATGTAGTAAATGCTCCAGGCATTCTCGGCGTCGACGTAGAAGAGTCCGGTCCGCGGGTTGAACGCGGGCGGGAACCAGTTGGCGGCGCCGCCCTGATTAGGGTTCGACAGTTCGCCGGCGACCTGGGGCTCTTTCTCCGGGTTGGGGATGGGCTGACCCTTGGCATCAACGTCATCAACGCCCAAGGCCCAGTTTTCGTCCACGAACGGGCGGCTGACGAGAGCTTTGCCGTTGGTGCGGTCGAGGACGAAGAACCAGCCGTTGCGGGCGGCGTTGGCCAGCAACTTGCGCGGCTTGCCATCGATGGTGCCATCGATCAGCACCGGGGTTTGAATGCCATCCCAATCGTGGGTGTCGTGAGGCGAGACCTGGAAGTACCAGGCGAGTTTGCCGGTATCGGGGTCGAGGGCGATGATGCAGGCGGTGTAGAGGTTGGCGCCAGGCCGGTCGTTGCCGGCGATCACCGGCTGCGGGTTGCCGGTACCGAAGTAGAGCAGGTTCAGCTCGGGATCGTAGCTCTTGTAGCCCCACGTCATGCCGCCGCCGTGCAGCAGGGCCTCGGTCGTTGGCCAGCTCTTGGCTTCCGGGGTGCCCGGCGCCGGATGCGCGTACCAGCGCCACTGCAGTGCGCCGGTTGCGGGGTCATAGGCGGCCACGTAGCCGGGGTTGTCCACCGCATCGCCGCTAATGCCCACGATGATGTGGTTGCGGATGATGAAGGGGGCGGCGCTGGCGTAGTACATGGCGCTCAGATCGCAGATCGAGCGGCGCCAGCGCTCGGCGCCATTCGCGGTATTCAGCGCCACCAGATTGCAATCCGGCGTCTCGAAGTACAGGGTCTGGCCGAGCACGGCGACGCCGCGGTTGCCGATGTAATCGCCGCCGTTCGACTTCCAGTCGTACTGCCACAACTCGCGCCCGGTGCGGGCGTCGGCGGCCCAGACGTAGTTGGGGGCGGCGATGTAGAGCACGCCGTTGATCATTAGCGGCACCGCCTTTACCGCCGGCGCGGGCCGCGCGTCCGGGCCGGTTCCGGCGTTGGGGTGATACTCCCACGCCGGCTGCAGCGCCGTCACATTGGCGGCGTTAATCTGCTGCAACGGACTATAGTTCTGGGCGCTGTAGTCGCGGTTCGGCATCACCCAGGCATCGACGGGCGGATGGAGCAGGATGGCGGAGGTGACCGGCGCCTGCGCCGCCAGCGTCAACGCCGAGGCCGCGATCAGCAGGGCCGGCCACTTCACTTCAACGTCTCCAGGTAGGCGAGCATGTTGTGCATTTGGCGATCGGTCATGGTTTTCAGTAAGCCCTCATGGTAGGCCAGCGGGTTGTGCTCGGTCACCGTCATCCCGGGTGTACGTTGAACGGTTTGGGTGTGTCCCTGTGCATCCCGGTAAACGATGGTGAAGTCATCGAGGTTCACCAGATCGCCGGTGACCGGCGGCCCAGCGGCGGAGGTGATCGTCACCGTTACCACGGTTCGCTTCGCTTCCGCCGCGCTGCCGCCGCGGTGAAATCCACCCGGGAACACGAAGCGCTGCTGCAGGGCATAAGGGTCGGCGTAGCGGGTGGCGATGCCAGCGAGGTCGCCGCTAGTCGAGTGGCAGGTGCTGCATTGGCCGGCGCCGTTGAACCACGCTTGGCCGGCAGCGGCGTCGCCGACCAGGATGTCGGGTGCGGGCTTGGCCGGGGAACGCGACAGGGTGGCGTCGAACTCCTGATGCAAAAAGTTGGAGAGATCGAGAACCTGTGCCGTACTCAGTCCGGAGGGGTGGGGCGCGTGTCCTTGGTGCAGAAACGGCCCCAGCGTGCTGCCGTAGAGGTCGTGCTGGATGATGGTGGAACGAATCAGGTCGACGCCCGCCGCCGTACCCCGCGCGCGCGGTCCGTGGCAGGACGCGCAACTGGTGCGATACAACGCTTGTCCGCGCACCGCCGAGGCGGGGTCCACGTGTTGCTGCTCGATCGGCCCGCGCTGCTGGGCTGCCAAACCCAAGGCCAGAAGTGCGAGAACTGCGGCGCACAGGCTGTTTTTAAAACTCGTCATGGCGGTGGAGTGAGTGCATGTGCGGAGGATGGCGACAGCATTATCTTCCGACAGCGGCACTCAATGTGGTATCGAAAAATGGCCCAGGGGCAACGACCGCGTGCCGCTGGGTGGTGAAGCCCAGCGGCACGTAGGGTTGACGTTGATGGAGTGACCGCTTCTAGAACTCGAAGCGGAGGTTGAGTGAGAGCACGCGCGGTCCCGGTCCATCGCCGGTCGGCTTGCCGAACGACGAGGTCGAGGTGGTCGTGGTCCCGAAGGAGGTGAACTGCGGGTGGTTGAAGACGTTGAAGGCTTCCAGTTGGAAGCGGAACCCGCTCTCGCGGTCCAGGCCCACGGGAATGAACTTCTCCAGGGTCATGTCCCAATCCTGGTACATGGGAAAGCTGAAGGGGTTCACGCCCAGATTGCCGATGCTCTCCATGGCACTCCCGCCCGGCTGATTCGCCGGAATGGGGATGGCGAAGGCATTGGCATTCATGATCTGGCCGGCGGGAACGCCCTGGAAGGGGTTGCCGATCACGTTGATGCGGGTGCCCTCGCTGTTGGAACCGGTGAAGTCCACGTTGGTGCCGCTGAAGCCCACGCCATACGGCGCGCCCGAGGAGAAGGTGGTGAGGCCTGAGAATGTCCAATGATTAGCGATCGCACCCAGAAAATTGTTGCTCACTCCCGGGAACTCGTAGGCGTAGTTGATGGTGAGGCTCTGCCCCCGGTAGGTGGACAGCGGCCCATAGTTACGGGCGTCGTTATTGGGCACCAGCAGGTCAACGGAGGTCACGCCCAGATTTTTGGCCCAGGAGTAGGCGGCGCCCAACAGGAACCCGCTCGAGAGCCGGTGCGACACCGAGACCTGCAGCGCATTGTAGTTGGAATGGCCGACGTAATCCTCGGTGTTGATGTTCTGATAGCCGGGATAGACGGTGCGTTCCCGCACGCTGCCCACCTGGGTAAGCGGCTTGCCGGTGATCGGGCTGATGTTGGCGGGGTTGAAGTTCGCGCCCAGAGGCGTGGGGTTGAGGTTAACGTTTTCGATGGGCTGGACGCGGCTGAAGTTGCCCACCCAGGAGACGTCGATCGCGGTCTGATCCCACAACTCCTGTTCCACTCCCAGGCTGGCGTTCATGACCAGCGGCCAGGGGGTGTGGGCGGGGAAGGTGCCCACGCTGGAGGGGCCCACCACGCCGGGAGCGCTGTTGAGGGTGGCGATGCTGCCCTGCGAGACCACGTAGTTGTAGATGACCGGCGCTTGTCCCGACAACCGGTAGATTTGGTTGCCGTCAATGCGGTTGTAGAAGCTCCCGAAACCGCCCCGCAACGCCGTCTTGCCGTTGCCGAACACGTCATAGGCGAAGCCCAACCGCGGTGTCACCGCAAGGAACGTCTGTTGGTGGGGCGCCAGCGGCACGCCGTACAAGCCCAGCACCTTCATGCCGCTGGCGTAGCTGCCGCTGTTGGGCACGAAGTCGCCAATGTAGGCGGCCGGCGCCAGATTGCCGGCCGGACCGCCCGGGTCGGTCGAGCGCAGATTGGCGGATGAGCAGCCCGCTTGAGAGCCGTTCGCGCACGCGGGGGCGTAGATCCGGGCCATGCTGGCCGGGTTGTAGAGGGTGGGGTCGAACACCGACGAGGTGTGGGCGGTATCCACCTGCGGCGTCTGGTGATAGAAGCGTGCGCCCAGATCGAGCGTCAGCTTGCGGCTCACACGCCAACTGTCCTGCGCGTACCACTCCACGTTCCAGTAGTGAATCTGGTACACGCTGCGCGCGTTGGACTGGTTGAAGCTGTCGAAGTTGCCGAGCAGCGCGTTGGCGTAGCCATCGGTGGTGTCGGCTGGGTTGTTGCTGTCGTTGCCGAAGTTGTAGCTGCCCTGGTAATCCTGGGTCGCGCCCTGGGTTTTGCCGTTGTGCTCGACATAGAGGCCCAGCTTGAACTGGTGATTGCCCCAGACCTTGCTGAGGTTGTCGGTCACCGTCCACATGGGGTTGTCGCTGAACAGGTTGTAGCTGGGGTTGCCGACGCTCATCATGCCGGGCTGGACGTTGCCAAACGACATCTCTGGAATCACGTTGTTGTAGCCGTTGACGCCCTTGGGTTCGGTGGGCAGCGGCAGCAGCGTGGGCGGCACGTTGGTGCCGTAGATGGAGCGGTCCACCTGCGCCACCGCGGCCGGCGAGATGATGTAGGTCCACTGGTCGGTGCCGTAACCCACACCCAACTCGTTGATCATGGTCGGCGAGAGCACGTAGGTGGCCGAGAACAGGATGCTGTGTCCGGGCGTGATGTGCTGCGTGGGGGCGATGGTGAACTGCGAAAACGTGAACGGGTTATCCTGCGTATCCTGGTCGCGGATCCAGCGGAAATAGGTGCTCAGCCGCGAGGTGGGATTGTAGTCCACGCGCGCCATGTCGTTGCGCCGCGTGTCGCCGCCACTGGCGGACTGCTGGAAGTTGGCCTGGTTGACATCCTTGCTGCCGGGGGCCGGGGCGTAGTTGGGCAGTGGGAAAAAGTTCAGCATCGCCTGCCCGATGGGGTTGATGGCGTAGCCGCTGCCCGGTATTTTGTTGCCCGGAAACTGCGTCGCCGTCGGATTGTTGCCGGTGGTCGTGCCGGTATTCGGCTCGTAAATCTTGATCAGCTGCCCCTTGCTGTTCAGCGACTGGGAGAAATCGCCCGCCCGTTCCAGTTTCGTGGGCACAGTCCGGGTCTGGGTGCTGTTGCTGCCCAGCTCGTTAGTGTATTCCTGTGAACCAAAGAAGAACAACTTGTTCTTGAAGCTGCCGATGTTGATGGGCCCGCCGAAACTCCAGCCCGCGATGTTATACCGGTACAGCGGGCGGGAGAGGCCGCTGGCGTTGTGGAAGAAGTCGTTGGCGTTGAACTCCTCGTGCCGGTGCGTCCACCACCCCGTGCCGTGAAACTTCGTCGTCCCGCTCTTGGTGATCACGGTAATCGTTCCGCCTGAGTCCCGGCCGTACTCGGCCTGGTAGTTCGAGCTCAGGATCTTGACCTCCTGGATCGAATCCATGTTGGGCTCGACCTTGTCGCTGCCGTTGGAGCCGGTATCCATGTCGGTCTGGCCGTCCACGGTGAAGTTCAGCGCCGAGGTGTTGCCGTCAATGCTGATGCCCCCCAGGGCGCCGTGTAGAGTGGTTTCGCGGTTGCCCGCCGTGTCCAGCACGCCCGCGTCCAAATGCACCACGCCGAACAGGTCGCGGCCGCGCAACGGCAGGGCATCAAGTTGCCCGCCGCCGATGGTGTGGCTCACTTCGCTGCTCGATGTCTGGATCGGTGTGGCCGCCGCGGTCACCGTGACCTCCTCCGACGACTGCCCGACCTTGAGCGCGATCTTGCCCAAATCGCGAGTTTCGCTCGCCGCCAGCACGATGTTGGTGGTCGTTGCTTTGGTGAAGCCGTTCGCCGTCACCGTCTCGTTATAGGTGCCAGGCAGGAGGTTGGGAAAGCGAAACACGCCGCTGCGGTCGGATTGCACGTCACGCACGGCGCCCGTGCCCTGGGAAACCAAGTGCACGCTGGCGCCGGGGATGACCGCCCCGGTGGCATCCACCACGGTTCCGATAATCGAACTTGCCACGTTTTGGGCGCTCAAAAGTACGCCAAAACCCAGCAAAACCACACCCATCAGGCCCAACCTTAAACGCTTCACGCTCATGAACCCTCCCGGTGACTGAAAAGTGTCACCGATGGGTTTATAACCGGCTAAGCGTCATATGTCAATATGAAACGACAAGATTATTGTTTGCATTGGCCACAAAGCCAGCGCGGTAAGGCCGCCGACGGCACCACATCCGATCCGTTCCTCCCTGGAAAATGGAATAGGACGCGGCCGCAGGCCAGATGATCTCCCCGTCTAAAAGTAGGAGGGGAGGGGAAAAAAAGCGGCGGCGGGGGTAAACCCGCCGCCGCTCGTTGTAGATGCAAGCCTCGCGAGATGCTCGCGCTCAGAACCGGTAGCTAAGATTGAAGGACAGGACGCGGGCGTCGTTGGTGCCCGTAGCTTTGCCGAAACTGCTGCCGTTGCTGAGATTGGTCCCGAAGCTGGTGAACTCGGGATGATTGAAGATGTTGAAGGCCTCGACTTTGAGCGACAGGCCGCCGCCTTCGTTGAACCCGACCGGGATGAACTTGGTGATGCCCATGTCCCAGTTCTCATAGGCCGGGTCGTTGAATGCGTTCACGCCCAGATCGCCCACCTGCACCGTGCCGTTCGCCACCGGCGCCGCATACGCGGCCGGATTGAACATATCCCCAGCCGGGATGTTCTCCAGCGGGTTGCCCACGACGTTGAGCCGTGGACCCTCGCTGGTTGAGCCGGTGATATCGCCCTGCGCGCTGAACCCGGGGCTATAGGGCGCGCCCGTATCGAAGGTGGTCAAGCCGGAGAACGTCCAGTGATTAAGGACCGCGCCGGCAAGGTTTTTGCCCACGCCCGGCAGGGCCCAGGAGTAGTTGATCACCAGCGTCTGATCGCGATTGGCGGCCAGCGGCCCGTAGTTGCGCGCGTTGTTGTTTGGGAACAGCGGATCGTAGCTGGTCACGCCCAGGGCGCGCGACCAGGTGTAGGCGGCGCCGAACAGCAGCCCGTTCACCAGCCGGTGCTGGAGCGAAACCTGCAACGAGTTGTAGTTGGCATGGCCGTACATGACCTCCTGGTCGAGGTCGACCAGGCCGGGATAGACGGTGCGCTCCTGCGAGCTGCCGTCCTGGGTGAGCGCGTTGCCGGTCACCGGGCTGATGTTGCCCGCAGCGAAGTCGGCGCCTAGCGGCACCGGGTTCACGTTCTCGACAATGTTGCTGTGCTTGCTGTAGTTGCCCACCCAGGAGACGTCGAGCGCGGTCTGGCGGCCCAGCTCCTGCTCCACGCCCAGGCTGGCGTTCTCCACCTTGGGGAGCGCCTGCTTGCCGGTGAAGGAGTGTACCGTGCTCGGCGCCACCACGCCCGAGCTGGGAAAGTTCGCCAAGCTGCCCTGGGAAACCGTCTGCGTCTCCACGATCGGCGCCTGCCCCGACATGTTGTACACCTGATTGCCGTCGAGCCGGTCGTAGAACACGCCGAAGCCGCCGCGGATCGCCATCTTGCCGTTGCCGAAAACATCGTAGGCGAAGCCCACGCGCGGCGCCGCCACCACCGCGTCGTTGGTGTATGGATCCTGGCCTTTGCCCAGGGCAACCAGGCCGTCGCTCGGGTTCGCTTCCGGCACGTAGGCGCCGATATAGGCGGCCGGGGACAGCGCGCCCGGATGGTTGGGATCCTGCGAGCGCAGGTCCAGCTTGCTGCACGGCGTCTCGCTGCCGGCGCACGCCGGTGTGTACAGTATACCTGCCGCCGCGGGCGACCCCTTGACCACTTGATTGGTGTAGAGCGAGGGATCGAACTCGCTGAAGGTACCGTTGTTGTCCACCTGCGGCGTCTGGTGGTAGAAGCGGATCCCCATGTCCAGGTTGAGCTTGCGCGTCATACGCCAACTGTCCTGCACATACCACTCGGCGTTCCAGTAGCTGACGTCGAAGACGG
>JANWJU010000052.1 GCA_025451775.1 Terriglobales bacterium | reverse complement strand
CAGGAGCGGGGCTGAGGGGCCCCCGCGACGCGCCGGCGGCCAAGCGGGCGGCGAAGCCGGGTGCCCGCGCAGAAATAGGCCGCCGGCGCAGGAGCGGGGCGAAGGGGCCCCCGCGACGCGCCGGCGGCCAAGCGGGCGGCGAAGCCGGGTGCCCGCGCTAAAAAAATGAGGCTGGAGGCCCGCCCCCCTTGGGCAGTCGGGCGGTCTCCAGCCTCGTTGGTTTGATGGTCGCCCTTACTTCTTCGGCGGGGCGATAGCGTCCTTGGCGGCTTTGGCGACGCGGAATTTCACCACCGTCTTGGCCGGGATCTTAATGCTCGCCCCGGTCTGCGGATTGCGCCCGATGCGCGCCTTCCGCTGTTGCTTCACCAGCTTGCCCAGTCCGGGAATGGTGAATTGGCCGGAGCGCTTGGTTTCGCGAACAGCCAGCGCGGCCAGGGTTTCCAGATATTGTGCTGAAGCCTTCTTGTTCAACCCGGTAGCTTCAGCCAGGTTGGAAACGATCATTGTCTTGGTCAATGCTGCCATGCAACCTCCTCACGCAAGGGTCAAAAAACAAGGTGATTGTACACGACGGGGGGAAGAAAGCGGCATTTTTAAAGGAAAAAATTCATCTTAACCGCGAGCCGCGTGGTCCCTGCCGGCCACACGGCAGCCACGGCGCTGCCCTGGTAGTTCGACTCGAACCCCGCTTCCGATTGCGAAACGGTGTACAGCGGCTCGACCCACCAGGCTTGGATCCCGTGCGCCTCCAGCGTCACGCTCGCTCCACGCCAGCCATCGTGCAAGCGCAGCGGCCCGGCCCCCAATTCTCCTGCCCAGCGCAGCCCCCGGCGCTCGCCGCCGTGCTCGACATAGCGATCCTCGGCATCGGGGGCCAGCAGGTTGAACACCATTTCCAGCAGCACGGGGCCCGCGCTTGCTTCCAGTGCTACTTCAAGCGTGAGTTGGTTGTCCGCGAGGATGTACCGCTTGGTCACGCGCCCCCGGCGCAGCGTCGCTTGCGTCGCGCTCAGGTTTTCCACCGCAAAAGCGCCGCCGGCGAGATCTGCATCGGCGCTCAGCCGCAAATGCTGGAAATCCGCGAAGCTGTTGCAGGTGCGGCAGGCGTATAGCCTCCCGGCGGCGCGCGGATAGGGATCGTAGCGGAGCAGCTCATGCAAAGCGCCGGCGCCCGGTCTTTCTGCCGCCGCGGTTTCTGGCAGATGGGCGGGGTTGTAGGCGGCGGCCTGCAATTCGGCGTGGTAGGGTTCGGGGCGCCGCTGGAGCGAATTGATCAGGTTGGCATGGGCGGCGCGCAGGTCGAGTTCTTCGATGGTGCCGCCATCGTGCGGCGTGATCAGGAGCCGCAGTGTGGGGCTGCGCAACTCGATCACCTCGGTGCCGTCGCCGTGCAGATCAAAACGCCGCGGCGCTGGATCGGGCAGCAGGGCATCGGCTTCGAGCAGCCGCGCGAAAGCCACATTGCGCAAGTGCGGTGAATACAGGCCGCCAAACCATCCATGCCAGTACACGTCGTTGCACTCGGCGGCGAGCACGGCGGTGTGCGCGGCCTCGATCACGGCCTTGCTGGCGGCCGCGGGGAGGGTGCCGCTGCCGGTCCCGACGGATTCGATCGAGGCCGCGCGCAGCCGCCGGGTCAGATCCCATTGCGTCTTGTGCAGCAGGTTGGCTTCCCGGTATTTGGTCAGGAACCCGCGCCAATTCGCGTTGCCGGCCCAGCGCATCATCTCCGGGTACGAGCCCGTGGGCAAATACACCAGCCCGCGGGCCGGCTCGCGCCCGAGGTAATCGCCGAGGCGGACGGTCGTGATCTCGTCGGCGTGCGCTTCCAAGCCATCGAAAAAGCGCTTCAGCCAGCCGTCCTCGTACACGTGCTGGGCGGTGTGCGGCCAAGCCCCGAACTTCTCCAGGTCATCGCCCATGGTGAGCAGCGCCCCGGGATGCTGCCGGCCCGCATGCAACAGGTACTCGATGCTCTCCATCTCCGGGCGGAACGGAATAGACTGCCGCAGCGCAAAGTTCGAGGGCACGACATTGACCGCCATGCCCTGCGACTCCGTCTTCCAATAGCCGTACAGCTCTGCGGCGTCGATGCCTGCCGCCTGCAAGTGGGCGTCATCGAGCAGCGTATACGCCACGCCCGCCCGCGCCAGGACGGCGGGCAGTTCCGGTTCCCAAACCCGTTCGGCCAGCCAGGCCCCCAGCGGACGCCGTCCCAACAGCCGCTCGACCGTGTCCGCCAAGCGTGTCAGTTGCTCCTGCTGATCTTCGCTGGGGATGGCGGCCAGGATGGGTTCGAAGTAGCCGCCGCCCAACACCTCCACCCGCTCGGCCGCCACCAAGCCGCGCAGTTGAGCAATATGGCCGGGATGATGCTCAGCCAGCCAATCCAGCAGGAAGCCGCTATAGTGCAGGCTCAGCCGCAGCCAGGGCCGCGCCGCCGCCGCCTCGAGAAAGGGCCGGTAGGCGGAGTGATAGTTCGCCTCGATCACGGCATCGAAGTTGCCCGCCGGTTGATGCGCGTGCAGCACCAGCGCCAAGGCTAGAGCCATGCTTCATTCTAGCGGGCATCTCCGGACGTATCCGGCCTGCGCCGGAAGCGGCCCGGCGCAGAGTGGTGAGCCACCTCAGGCGCCGGCGAGGTGGCGGGAGGCATCCAGCAGCCGTCCCTGATGCCGCCGGCTCAGGCTGGGCAGGAACGGCAACAGCGCCCGCACGAAGGCATCATCCAGCAGCATTGCCTCGGTGCTCGCTGCCGCTTCCAGCAGCGTCGCCACGCTGGTATCCATGGCCGAGGCCACGCGCCGCAAGGAGGCGATGGTCGGCGTCGCCTTGTCGTTCTCGATCTTGCTGACGTAGGTGCGCGGCACCGCCATCCGTTCCGCCAACTGGCGTTGGCTCAGACCGCGGCGCTGGCGCCAGGCACGGATGGCGCCCGCCACGTCGGGTACCGGAATCCCGCTGGCGGCGGCGGTCTCGATACCCGGCTCCAGGCTCGCCAGATGCACCTCACCCAGGACAGCCAGCGGCAGAGCCGCGGCCGGCGGCGCATCCAGCCCGGCGTGACAGCGCCGGCACTGGCTATTGTGGGTGCGGTATTGGTTGAGCTGGCAGCTGGGGCAGCGCAGCACTTCCCGGGTGCCAGCGGCAGCGCCCTCCACGGCGAGCTCCGCCAGCAGCGGCGGACACACACCTGAGATGCTCTGTGGACTGGCAACGTCCAGGCGGGGCGTTAAGTTGGTTCCCATGCCGAATGGGAGAATAAGGCCAGAGCGTCGGCAAGTTCACTGTGCCTCCCAAGGCGCGGATTGTCAATGCCTAGATAGCCTTTTTTACGGCTTCTTTTTTAGCGCTATCGACCAGCGCTTGGGCCACGGCCCCTCCCACCGCCTCCAGCAAGGCGTCGATCTGGCCGGCTTCCTTGGCCCCGCCCTCGGCCATCTCCGGCCGCCCGCCTCCAGTCGCGCCGGGGATGGCCTTGATGACGGCACCCGCCGGCACGCGCCGACTCAGCTCGGCCGAAACGGCGACGATGAGGGTGGCCTTGCCCGCGCCATCTTCGGGGGCGCTGCCCAGCGCAATCACCCCCTGCGGATGCCGGGTCCGCATCTGATCGACCAGGGCCCGCATCTGCGCGCGGTCCAGCCCGTCCACCCGGGTCGTCAGCACCGACACGCCATCGATATCCCGCCGCCGCTCCGCCGCGCCGGCGCTGCTGCGGGCGGCCTGCATCTTCAGCCGCTGATTCTCCTCTTCGGTCTGGTGCTGATGGGCGAGCAGGCGCTCCAGGCTGCCACTCAACTCGCTGGGCTGGGCGTCCAGCAACGCCGCCAGGCGGTGCAGTTGCGCCGTGGCGGCGCGAAATTGCACATAGGCGCCCTCGCCGGTCCACGCCTCGATGCGGCGCACGCCGGCGGCCACGCTGCTCTCGTAGGCGACCTTGAACAATCCCAGATCACCGGTCCGCCGCGCATGCGTGCCGCCGCACAACTCCTTGCTGAAGCCCGCGACCGACACCACCCGCACCTGCTCCCGGTACTTTTCGCCGAACAGCGCCATGGCGCCGCTCTCCAGCGCCGCCTCCAGCGGCAGGATCTCCGTCGTCACCGCCTCGTTGCGGAGAATTTCGGTGTTAACCAAGCGCTCGATCTCCTCCGTCTGCTCGGCGGTGAGCGGGGAGAAGTGGGTGAAATCGAAGCGTAGCCGGTCGGGGTCAACCACCGATCCCGCCTGCTTGACGTGTGTGCCCAACACCCGCCGCAGCGCGGCGTGCAAGAGGTGCGTTGCGGTATGATTGCGGCGCGTCGCATCCCGGCGGGCCACATCGACCTCGGCCTCGACGCGCTCGCCCACGCGCAGCGGCAGGCGGGCGCGGATGCGGTGTACGGTCAACCCGCTCACCGGCGCGTAGGTGTCGAGTACCTCGGCTGCAAACCCGCTGGCGGTGGTCCACACGCCGCGGTCGCCCACCTGACCGCCGCTGGCCGCGTAAAACGGCGTGTGGTCGAGCACGGCTTCCAATTCAGCGCCGGCGGCGGCGCTCTCGACGAGCTGTCCCTCCTGGATTAGGGCGCGGATCTGGCAGTCGCAGTCTTTGGTGGCCTCGTAGCCCTCGAAACGCGTGCGGCCGGCCGCCGCCAGTTCCAGGTACACCCCGGCGGCGCTGGTCTGCTCGCCGCCCTTCCAACTCCGGCGCGCCCGCCGCCGCTGCTCCTCCATCTCCCGTTCAAAACCGGCTTCGTCCAGCGCAAAGCCGCGCTCGCTGGCGATCTCACGCAGAAGATCGAGCGGCAGGCCATAGGTGTCGTAGAGCCGGAACACGTCGCTCCCGGCCAATTGCGGCAACGCCGTCCCAGCGGCCGCGCCGGTGCGCGTGCTCATGGCGCTCACGGGCGTCTGTCCGCCGCCAGGCAGTTGCAGCGGCAGCCGCTCCATCTCCCGCAGCGCCAGCGCCAACGTCTGCGCAAACCGCTCCTCTTCGCCCCGCACCACCGCCGCCACCCGCGCCCGGCTCTCCTCCAGTTCGGGATAGGCGTCGGTCATCTCATCGGCCACCACCCCGGTGAGTTCATGCAAAAATGCCGCCTCGATGCCGAGCGCACGGCCATGGCGCAGCGCCCGCCGTACGATTTTGCGCAGCACGTAGCCGCGCCCCTCGTTGCCCGGCGCCACGCCGTCATGCACCAAAAAGGTGGCGGCGCGGGCGTGGTCGGCGAGGATGCGGAGCGAGACGTCGTCGCGCCCATCGCTACCGTACTGCCGTCCGGCGCGCCGCGCGGCGGCCGCGATGATGGGCTGAAACAGGTCGGTGTCGTAGTTCGAACGCTTGCCCTGC
The DNA here is from genome assembly GCA_025451775.1 of Terriglobales bacterium. Lineage (GTDB taxonomy): Bacteria > Acidobacteriota > Terriglobia > Terriglobales > SCQP01 > SCQP01. Next base: position 24,963 of record JANWJU010000052.1, on the reverse strand, counting down.
AGCACCGCCGTCAGCCGCTCCAGACCGGCGCCGGTGTCGATCGATGGCCGGGGGAGCGGCGTCAGCGTCCCCGCGCCGTCGCGCTCATACTGCATAAACACGAGGTTCCAGATTTCGACGTAACGGCCGCACTCGCACGGGAACCGGCAGTCGGCGTGGCCCAACTCGCTCGCCGTCGGGCCCTGGTCATAGTGCAACTCCGAACACGGGCCGCAGGGGCCGGTATCGCCCATCGCCCAAAAATTCTCGGCCGCGCCCAGCCGGAATACCCGGTCTGCACCCAGGCCGATCGCGTTCCGCCAGATGGCCTCGGCCTCGTCATCTTCGGTATAGACGGTGACATACAGCCGCCCGGCATCCATGCCAAACCCCGCCGGCGAGGTCAGCAACTCCCACGCCAGCGCGATGGCCTCGTCTTTGAAGTAGTCGCCGAAGGAGAAGTTCCCCAACATCTCGAAAAACGTGTGGTGGCGCTGCGTGAACCCCACATTTTCCAGATCGTTGTGCTTGCCGCCGGCGCGCACGCACTTCTGTACCGTGGCCGCGCGGGCGTAATCGCGCCGCTCCAGGCCCAAAAAAATGTTCTTAAACTGGTTCATGCCTGCGTTGGTGAACAGCAGCGTGGGATCGCCCTGGGGCACCAGCGAGGACGAGGGCACGATTTTATGGCCCCGTGCCTGGAAAAACTCCAGAAAACGGCGGCGGATCTCGGAACCGGTCAGCATCCCTATATCCTACCGCGCCGGTATAATGGCGGAACGGATACCCCATGGCAGATAAAGTAGGTGTGCATCGCGTGGCCGCGCTGGCTAAGGTGTCGATTGGCACTGTGGACCGGGCCTTGCACGGCCGCCCCGGCATCAACCCGCAGACGCGCGACCGCGTGCTGCGCATCGCCCAGGAACTGGGCTACGAGCCCAACCTGGCGGCCCGTGCCCTCTCCAAGCGCCGCGCCGCCAACCTGCGGATCGGGGTGTGTGTGCCGCGCGAGTTGCGCTTCTTTTATGACCAGCTCTGGGAGGGCATCTACGACGAGGTGCGCCGCTCCCGCGACTACGGCGTCGATTTCGTCTTCCGGCCGCTGCCCGTGTTGGGAGCCGGCGAGGCGGAGGAGATCAAACGGCTGATCGCGAGCACCGTGCAGGGCCTCATCCTTACCCCCGGACGTCCCGACACCGTCACCCCATTAATCAATCAGGCCGAGCGTGCCGGCGTGCGCGTGGTTTGCGTCTCCACCGATGCACCCGCCAGCCAGCGCTCCAGCATTGTCTGTGTCGAGCCCTGGCTCAGCGGCCAGCTCGCCGGCGAGCTGATGGCCCGTTGCCTGCCCCCGCGTTCCAGCGTGGCGGTGGTGACTGGCATGCTGGCTACCGAAAATCACGCCCGCAAATGCGAGGGCTTCGCCGCCAGCTTCGCCCGCTTCTGCTCCGGCGGCCGCGTCGCCGAGGTCATCGAAGGGCATGAGGACGAGATCGAGTGCCGCCACAAAGTCGAGGTCCTGCTGGCCCGCCTGCCCCAACTGGCCGGCATCTACGTCAACACCGTCAACTGCCTGCCCGTGGCCGAGGTGCTGGAGGCCCGCGGCCGCGCCGGCCGGGTCAAGCTCATCACCACCGATCTGTTCCGCGAAATGGTGCCCTACTTCGATCGCGATACCATCTGCGCCTCCATCTACCAGCGCCCCTATCAGCAAGGGCGCAATGCCGTGGCCATGCTCGTCGACCATCTGTTCCAGCAAACTCCGCTCGTGCCCGCCAGCTATCTCAACCCCTCGCTCGTGCTGAACTCCAACCTGCACCTGTTCCGCGAGCTGCGCGCGCATCATAGTACCTGATGGCCATCACTGTCCGCATCGTTGAGGAGGAGCGCTGGGCGTCCGCCGCGTCGGAGCTTCTGGCGGAGCAGCTCGCGCGGAAGCCGGATGCGCTGGTTAGCTTCCCCACCGGGCGCACGCCCTTGCCGTTCTATGCCGAGCTGCGCCGCCGCGCCGCCGCGGACCCCGCTCCTTTTCGTTCCCTGCGCGCCGTCATGCTGGATGATTACCTGGGCGCTGGAGCCTTGCCGTCGAACTTCTATCGCTGGCTGCGGCGGGAGCTCTTCGACGGCCTCAACCTCGGCGATGATCGCCTGTTGCGCATCCCCACCGAGCCGGACGGCGCCTGTGGAGGCAGCCTGGAGATGCCCCGAGCAGAGCGGGCATCCCCGGCCGCCAATCGAAGCCCGCCCTCAAGCGACCAGCGGGAGCGACCAAGCGAAAAGTGGCGAGCCACCATGGACGCCGCCTGCGCTGCTTTTGAGCGCGGCATCGCGGCCTGGGGCGGCTGCGATCTGCAGTTTCTGGGCCTTGGCGGCAACGGCCACGTCGGCTTTAATGACCCCGGTTCGCCCGCCGATTCCCGCACCCGCGTGGTTGAACTCGCTCCTGAAACCGCCCGCGCCAATGCTGCCTACTGGTCCACCGGGTTCATTCCCACCCGCGCCGTCACCATGGGTATCGCCACCATCCTTGCGGCGCGCCAGATCTGCCTGCTCGTTCGCGGCTCCGCCAAGGCGGAGACGCTGCGGCGTGCCCTGCATGGACCCGTCGGTCCGGAGGCCCCCGCCAGCTTTCTGCAGCAGGCGCCCGACCTGATCGTCATCGCCGATGTTGCCGCTGCCGGACGCCTATAGATCACCTATAATTCGCTGGCCGCTTGCCGGATGCGTTCTGGGTACGCATCGAGCAACCGCCGCTTGCCCGCAAGCCAGCCCTGTTGCCGCTCCAACTCGGCCCCGTACTGATCGAGCGCCGCCTCCAGCGCCTCCGGCGCCGGCCCGCCCGGCATGTTGCGGATCGCCACAAAATGGTCCGGATCCAGCGCCTCGCGCGCCTCCGCCTCCGTTAACCGCAGCGGTGCTCCCGTGATTTCGGGCGCGAGGCGCCGCACGTTGTCCAGCAGCACGCTCTCATCGGCTGACGCCTTCACCGCTTCTGAAACCAGGTGATGTGCCACCCGGAATCCCAGCCCGCCACGCCGCGCCAGCGTGTCCGCGAGTTCCGTGACGGTCAGAAAATTCTCGTGCGCCCGTGCCCGCATGCGCTCGGTATTGAAGCTGCAGTCGCCCAAGAGCCCGGCAAGAAGATCGAGCGCGCGTTGGGCGTCGGTGGTCATCCCCAGGGCCAGCGGCTGCAGATCGTCTTCGCTGTCGACGATGTCGCCAAATGGCGTGTTGTGCGCGCAGGTGAAGACGCCCTGCGCCTGCGCCAGCCCCTTGCTCGCCAAAATGCGCGTGTGCTCCAGCGACACCGGGTTGCGCTTCTGCGGCATGATGCTGCTGGTCTGCACCCAGGCGTTGCCCAGCCGCAGGTAGCCCACCTCGACCGTGCACCACTGCAGCAGATCCTGGACGAGCTTCCCCACGTTCACCATGGCCACCGCAATCGCGCCTGCGGTTGCGGTCAGATAATCAATGGCCGCGATCGCCCCGTAGGAGTTCAACTGCAACCCCTCGAAGCCCAGAAGCTCCGCCGTCAGCTCCCGGTCGATGGGAAAGCCGGTGGTGGTGATGGCGCACGCCCCCAGCGGGTTCTGGTTCACGGTGGCGAACACCGCCTGCAGCCGTCCGCCATCGCGGACAAAGCACTCGATCGCCGCCGCCAAGTAATGCCCCAAGGTTGTGGGTTGTGCCGGCTGGGTATGGGTCAACGCCGGCATGAGCGCGGTGGTGTGCTCCCGCGCCAACTTGATGAGGGCTTCGGCCAGCCGGTGGACGCCGGCCGCGCACCCCAGCACTTCCCGCCGCAGCACCATCCGGTACTCGGTCAGGTCGATGTCGTTGCGGCTGCGCGCGGTGTGCAGCTTGCCCGCCATGTCCAGGCCCACGGCGGCGATCATCTGCTGCTCGACATGGAAGAACAGATCCTCGACGCTGCCGTCGAAGACGGCAGCGTCGAGCCGGGCCCGCCGTTCGCCGCTGGCCAGGGCGCTGAGCGCCTCCACCCCGGCGCGGGCCTCGGCGGTGGTGATGATATCCTGCCGCGCCAGCATGATGGCATGGGCCGCGCTCAACTCCAGCAGCGCATCCAGAAAGTAGTGCCGCGCGTCGGCGAAATTGACGCTCAGCACCGTACGTGCGTACACCGCCGCCGGGAACGTGTCACTCATCGTGTCCCGAGTCTAGAACTGAACCTTGACCCCGTATTGCAAAATGCGTGCCTCCAGCACGCTCGAGGTGGCCGGAAACACCGTGGGAATCCCGCTCACCGGCACCCCCGCCGTCGTCACCGGGATGGTCGTGTTGAAACCGGTGATGTTGGGGTGGTTGGCCACGTTCTGCGCCTCGACGAAGATCTGCGGCTGCAACCGCTCGAAGAATGTGGCCAGCGTCCTCGTGTAGCGTATATCGAACTGGTAAATGTTGCTCCCCCGCGCGGTGTTGCGCCCGATGAAGAGCGGCCGCGTGACGCCGCCGGTGGTCGCATCCCCATTCAGCACCCGATTGGCGAGGAGATTGAGCGTGTCGCCCGAGGAGACATTGCCCAGTATCGAAAACTGATTCCCGTTCAACAGCGCGTGTTCCCAGCCGCTGCCGCCGCTGAACGTGGGTTGAATGACAGTATTGATGGTCAAAGAGTTGGGCCGGTCGACATAGCTGTTGCCGTAGTCCCGGCTCCGGTTGGTCGGATCCTGAATGGGCGAGTTGATCTCGAACGAGTTCACATCCGGCGCATTGCTCAGCGTATGCGACCAGGTGTAGTTGGCCTGGAGCTGAATACCGTGCGACCAGCGGTGCTCGAACATCAGCAGCAGCGCGTTGTAGTTCGAGGTGGCCCCGGTGTCCTGCAGCGTGATGTTGTTAAAGGCAGGAAAGAGCCGTGTGGCCGCGCTCACCGTCTGGCTGAATACCGGCCGGCCATCGGCCAGCGTGCCAGTCGGATTGATGAGGTTCATATTGCGCAGAAACTCCAACTGCCTCCCGGCGGTGTACACATAGCCGACGGTGACGGAATTGTTGGTCCCGATCTGCCGCTGGACCTGCAAGCTGGCGTTGAGGGCGTAGCTGTCGTGGCGGGTGGGCGTCACGGTGGTGATATCGGGGTTGCCAGGTGGCGTGGTGCTGGTGGGAACGCCGGGGAACAGCGGCGCCCCGGCGGTGGTCGGAGATAATACCGCCGTAAAGGAACGCCCCGAGCCATCGTTAAACAGCGCGTTGAACCATAGATTGGTTGGGGGCGCGTCGAAGAAGAGGCCGCCACTGGCTCGCACCACGGTGTTGTCGTCCATCTTCCAGGCGAAGCCGAGCCGGGGCGCGAAATCCCGGTTGTCCGTCTTGAAGCTGCGCGAAAACACCATGGGCGCATTCGCGTTTGCCGGCGGCGGCCGATACTGATCCCAGCGCAACCCATAGGTCATGCTCAAATTGGGCCCGACTTGCCAGGTGTCCTGACCATAAAGGCCCCAGAACTTCGTCCGGTACGCCTGGCGGGAATCGCCGATGCTGGAGCTGAAGGTGCTGTAGGCGAGCGGGTTCGCTCCGCTCTGCGCGGCCAGATAATTGGCGATCGTGCTAAACGTGTACTGATTAAATACCGCGTTCTGCTGCACGTCCACATTTTCCTGGAAGGACCCGCCAAACTTGAGAGTGTGCGCACCCAGAATCCAGGTCAGGTTGTCGTTGACGCTGGGAACCTTCTCGGCGAAAAAGCTGCCGTTCGAGATGGTGCCGTTGAAGGTCGCCACGCCGGAAATCACCACCTGCGGCCCCGGCCCCGTCGTTGGCCCGGAGACATGGACCTCTTTCCGGTAGGGGTCGGAGGCGCGCAACTCGTTGGCCAGATTGGGTCCGAACGCCGACACCAACTGCACGCCACCGATGTGCGCGCGGTCGTGAAAATCGGTGGAGGCGTCGCCGGCGTTCAGGCCGCCCACGCCGGTGTTGAAGGGAAACTCGTTGCGGAAATAGTCGTAGCGCACAAACATTTGGTTTTCGGAGTTGATGTTGTAATCCATGCGCAGGTCGAGAAATTGGGCGTGCTCCACCGCCGGCAGCGTGGCCAGCAGACTGGGGGCCAGTCCAATCTGCGCGGCTTGGGCCGGGTTGATCGCGATCGGCGATGGCTGGCCGCGCCGCAGATGCTCGTAGGCGCCGAAGAAAAAAAGCTTGTTCTTCAGGATCGGCCCGCCCAGATTTCCGGAGTAATCCTGCTGCGTCAAATCCGGCTTGGGTTGGCTGGGCTTGGTGAGAAACGGCCGCGATACCGTCCCAATCGGGCGGTAAATGAAGTTGAACATGCCGTGCAGCGTGTTGGTGCCGGAATCGGTGATCACGTTGTAAATATCGCCAATGGTGTTGCCGAACTCGGGGGCGAAGCTGTTGCTCACCGTCTGCACCTGGTTCACATAGGCGTTCGAGATCGGAAACAGCCGCAACCCATACCGGTCGCTCTCGGTGTCCACCATGCCGTCCAGTTGGTAGTTAATCCGGTCCAACTGCCCGTTGGTGTTGAGTGTCCGCGGTATGCCCAATTCGGGGTTCGGGTGGCCGCTGACGCCGGGCTGGAACAGGATGAAGTTATAAGGGTTGCGCGAGACCAGCGGCAGGCTGGTGATGGCGCGCGTGTCCAGGGTGGTGCCAATGTCCTCCTGAGCCGTCTTCAGCACCGGCGCCCCACTCGTGACCTCCACCGTTTGCGTGACGGTACCCACCTTCAGGGCGGCGTTCATCACCGCGTTGGTGCCGGCGTTGAGCACGACATTGGCAAACGTGGTGGTGGAAAAGCCGGTCTTTTTGACCGCCACCGTATACGTCCCCAACGGGAGGTTGGGTATCGTATACAGGCCGTCGGCGCCGGTCTCGATGGTGCGCGTCAATCCGGTGCCGGAATTGGTGACCGTCACCTCCGCCGCCGGAATCGCGGATCCGCTGGCGTCGGTGACGCGGCCGCTGATGGTTCCATTGATGGACTGCGTCTGCGACCAAGCCAAGCTGGCGCCGCCCAGCGCCAAAAAGGAACCGAGAATTACCACACAAAGATAACGAGGACAGCTTTCGAACATGGAACCCCCTTCTGCGACCTGTCCAGTTGGAGTTCCCCTGCCCCATTCGGGCCGTCCCCCAAAAGTCGATATTCCCGAGCTGGGCAACCCTGCTCTGTATCCCTCCCCCCACCTCTCCCGAATCGAACCGCTTCAGAGAGGTGTCGGTTGCCGCTATCGAAGGCAAAGGTGTCCCGCCGCTCGGCTGTGCCCTTCGCCCTGGCGCTGGCCTTGGTGACCGCGCTCGCCAGCGCCGGGTTGTGGATGTCGGCCGCACAGGCTCCCCGCGATGTCTCCCATCGGGCGGCACAACACTTCCGTCCGCTCCCCATCGATGGCGGTGCCGCCGCTCTCTGGCAATCGCTCCATAAGCTCCATACCCGCGCCAGCCTGCTCTACTTCACCGCCCACCCCGACGATGAGGATGGCGGTATGCTCGCCTACGAATCCCGTGGCCAAGGCGCCCGCGTTGCCCTGCTCACGCTCAACCGTGGCGAGTCCGGCCAGAACGCCATGTCGGACGACTACTTCGACGCGCTCGGGTTGGTGCGTACCCAGGAACTACTCTCCGCCGACCGCTACTACGGCGTGCAACAGTACTTCTCCACCGTCGTCGACTACGGCTTCTCCAAAACCAAGGCCCAGGCGTTGCAGAAGTGGGGGCATGACCGCGTCCTGCGTGACGCCGTGCGCGTCGTGCGCATGACCCACCCTCTGGTGATCGCCTCCGTCTTCATCGGCGGTCCCAGCGATGGCCATGGTAACCACCAAGTCGCCGGCGAAATGGCGCAGGAGGTGTTCAACGCCGCCGGTGATCCCAAGATGTTTCCCGATCAGATCCAGGCCGGCCTCCGCCCCTGGTCGCCACTCAAGGTCTACGCCCGTGTTCCGGTGAACGCCGTCACCCCCAAAGGGATTTACGATTACGCCACCGGCGCCTACATCAACCCGGTGCGGTTCTTCGACTATGTGCACCAGACCTGGATTGCCGGCGTACCTTCGATCCAGGATGAGATCCCGGAAGGCACCTACGCCCCTATGCTTGCTGGCTCCTATCTCCAGATCGCGCGCCGCGGATTAGGGGAGCAGAAATCCCAGAACGGCGGCCCCAACGTCCCCGACGCTGGTCCCTCCAGCACCCCCTATCACCTGTTCGGGTCCCGCGTGGCCACGCCTGGGGCGAGTAGCGGCGGGCAGGAGAACTCGATCTTCCAAGGGACCGATACCTCACTGACGGGCATCGCCAGTTTGGCTCCGGCCTCCGATGCGGCGACCTTAAAGCCGGCGCTCGATCACATCAGCGCCCTCGTCGATCAGGCCACGGCCGCCTTCTCGGCGGTGCAGCCGGAGAAGATCGCGCCCATTCTTGCCCGAGGCTTGGCCGCCACCAACGCGCTCATCGCCCAGGTGAACGCCGCCTCCATGCCCGCCTCCGCCAAAGATGACGTCAATTTCGAGCTGAAGGTCAAGCAGACCCAGTTCAACGATGCCTTGACCCAGGCGCTCGGACTCACCGTAACCGCCACCGTCGCCCCGGCGCACACCCCCGGGGAAGGGATTCTAGGCGGTTTTGGCGGCGCCCAACCCACGTTCCAGATCGCCATTCCCGGCCAGAAATTTGCCGTTCAGGTGCACGTTGCCGATTCCGGCACGGATCCGGTGCGGTTGGCCAGTGTGGCGCTCGCCGGTCCGGCCGGTGAAGATTGGCAATTCACGCCCAGTTCCGCGCCCGGCACAGCGCTCGCCGCCGCCTCCGCCACCGACGCCCGCATCGACGTCGCAGTCCCCCAGAATGCCGCCTCGACCCGCCCCTATTACTCCCGCCCCAACATCGGGCAGGCCTACTACAACATCGACCAGCCGCAGTACATCGACCTTCCCAACGTTCCCTATCCGCTCGCCGCCTGGGCCCACTTCACCTTTAACGGCGTTCCATTCGAGCTCGGCCACCTGGTTGAGACGGTGAAAAAGGTCAACGGCCCGGGCACGGTGGAAAATCCCCTGATCGTGGCCCCGGCCATTTCCGTGACGCTGGCCAAAAAGGCTGGCATCGTCCCGTTCAATACCAAGAGCTTTCCGTTGAGCGTCACCATCCATAGCAACGTGAAAGGCGCCGCCTCGGGTACGGTGCAACTGCAGTTGCCCGCGGGCTGGACCTCGACGCCGGAGACGGCGACGTTCCACACTGCCAACGATGGCCAGGACGAGCCCCTGGCCTTCCGGGTCTTTCCCAGGAATCTGGCGGCTGTGCCGTACACCCTCACCGCCGTGGCAACCTACGCCGGGATGACCTTCAAGGAGGGCTACGTGGTCACCGGCTATGAGGGCGTGCGGCCGTATAACCTCTACGTGCCCGCCACCCTGCGCACCACCGGCGTGGACGTCACCGTCGCTCCCGATCTCAACGTCGCCTACGTCACCGGCGCTGGCGATGATGTGCCCGAGGCGCTCGAGGACCTCGGCGTTCACGTCCACTTTCTCAGCGATCAGGACATCGCCACCGCTAACCTCTCCGTCTATAGCGCCATCGTCCTTGGGGTGCGCGCCTATGCGGCCCGCCCCTCGCTGGCCACCTTTAACGATCGCCTCCTCGACTACGTGCACAACGGCGGCGTGCTCGTCGTCCAATATCAGACCGGCGAGTTTGACCATAACTACGGCCCCTACCCGCTCCAACTCGGCGGCAACCCGGAAAAAGTCATGGACGAGCACTCCGCCGTGCAAATCCTCGCCCCCAATAGCCCCGTCATGAGTTGGCCCAACAAAATCACGGACGCGGACTTTCAGGGTTGGATGGAAGAACGTGGCCACAGCTTCATGACTTCCTGGGATCCGCGCTACGCGGCGCTGGTGGAAATGCATGACCCCGATCAGGCCCCGCAAAAAGGCGGCCTGCTCTATGCCACCTACGGCACGGGCGTCTACATCTACGCCGGTTTGGCGTTCTACCGCCAGTTCACCGAGGGGGTGCCCGGCGCCTACAGGATCTTCGCCAACTTCATCAGCGCCGGCAAGGCGACACAGAAGTGACCTACTCTTAGCAGATGGGCTCTCCAGAACCGACGCAGCGGCCGACCCCGCAGCTGGTGCGGGGCATGTCGTTGCGGGCCGCCATCGCCGTCAACATGATTGACATGATCGGCGTGGGGCCGTTCATCACCCTGCCACTGATCGTCGCTGCCATGGGTGGCCCGCAAGCCATGCTGGGCTGGATCCTGGGCGCGGTCTTCGCCATGTGCGACGGTCTGATCTGGTCCGAGTTGGGCGCGGCGTTTCCCGGCGCGGGCGGTTCCTACCGCTATCTCAGCGAAGCCTTCGGGCCCAAACGCTGGGGGCGGTTGTTCTCGTTCCTCTTCGTCTGGCAGCTCAGCTTCAGCGCTCCGCTTTCGATCGCTTCCGGCTGCATCGGCTTGGCGATGTATGCCACCTTCTTTTTCCCCGGGTTGGATCGGCCGCTATTCTCGATCTCCGGCCACACCTCATTGTTGGGTGGCATCGGCGCTGGCATCACGGTGAGCGCGGTGGCGCTGGTCGCGGTCACCGTCTGTCTCCTGGCGCTCTGGCTCGCCTACCGGCAGATCGGCCGCGTGGGCCGCATCTCGCAGTACCTCTGGGTGGTGGTGCTGGCCACCGTGGGCTGGGTGATTGTGACCGCCCTCACCCACTTCAATGCCCACCAAGCCTTTGCCTTCCCCGCCCACGCCTTCAGCCCCACGGCCAGTTTTTTCCTCGGCATGGGCACGGCCATGCTGATCGCCACCTACGACTACTGGGGCTACTACAATATTGGGTTTCTGGGCGGCGAGGTCGAGCAGCCGGAGCGCAACATCCCCCGCGCCATCCTGTGGTCGATTGCCTTGGTGGCGGCGATCTACATTGTGATGAATATTGGCGTGCTGGGCGTGTTGCCGTGGAAGGAGATGATCTCGACGCAGTCGGGTGAAAACTACGTCATTTCCGTTTTCATGGAGCGCGTGTACGGTTCCTGGGCGGCGCACCTGGTCACGGTGCTGATCATGTGGACCGCCTTCGCTTCGGTGTTTTCGCTGCTGCTGGGGTACTCGCGTGTCCCCTACGCGGCCGCCGTCGACGGCAATTACTTCAAAGGCTTCGCCCACCTCCACCCCCGCGGCCATTTCCCCAACGTTTCCATGCTCTGGCTGGGCGGGGTGGCGGCGCTGTGCTGTTTTTTCAGCCTCGTCGACGTGATCGCGGCGCTGGTGGTGATCCGCATTGCGCTGCAGTTTCTGGTGCAGGCGATCGGTTTGATTGTGCTGCGCGTCCGCCGCCCCGACCTGCCGCGCCCGTTCAAGATGTGGTGGTACCCGGTGCCGGTGGTGCTGGCGATTCTGGGCTTTATTTACGTGCTGTTTGCCCGCACCCACTCCATCGTGCAACTCCGCTTTGCCATGGTGATCCTGCTAGTGGGGCTCGCCGTCTACGGCGCGCGGGAACTGGCGCAGCGCCGCCGCCGGGCCTGACGGCGCCCCGCCCGCCGTGCCCGCCTCGGTCCGCGCCGGCCGGATGACCAGCCGCAGCAACAGCGGGCCGATCAGGGTGGTGAGCACCGCCATGGCGATGCCGATCGAATAATAGGCGGCGGGAATGGCCGCGATGCGCAGGCTTTGGTCGGCGACCACGATGCCCACCTCGCCGCGCGGGATCATTCCCAGCCCGACCAATAGCGCCGAGCGCCGGCCCAGCGGCAACGCCGACAGACCGCAGGCGACGAGCTTGGTCACGATGGCGATGAGCGTGATCGCCGCGATCAGGAAAAGGTCGTGGCTCTGGGTCAGTACGTCGGGGCTGAGCTTCAGTCCGATGTTGGCCAGGAAAAACGGCACCACGAAGCTGCTCACCGCCTCCGCCCGCAGGCGCAGCGGCGCGGCCAGCTCATCCGATTCGCTGACGAAAATTCCCGCCAAAAACGACCCGATGATCGCCGCCACTCCGATGTAGGCCGACATCACCGAAAACCCCAGCACCACCACCAGCGCGAACGACCACTGCGGCGCTTCCGACCGCATCCTCCCCAGCCGTTTGCGGATGCCGGGCGAGGCTTTGCGCCGCAGCAGCAGCACTAGAACGAAGAACAGCGAAACGAACACCACTGTCAGCAACAGGTTCGCCCAGTGCGATACTCCGGTGGCGAAGCTCGACAGCATTGACAGCGCCAGCAACCCCAGGATGTCGTCCAACACCGCCGCTCCCAGGATCACCCGCCCAAACGCCGTCTCGGTAGCCCGGAAATCAGATAAAATCTTGGCCGTGATGCCGATGCTGGTGGCGGTCAGCAGCGTGCCCACGAAACGGGCGGTGATCGGGTTTTCGCCGATCGCCCAGGCAAACGCCCAGCCCGCCGCCAGCGGCGTCAGCACCCCGAAAAAGCCCACCGCCATGCTGGTATAGCCGTGCTCGGTGATGTCTTCTGGCTTGGTGTGCAGCCCCGTCTCGAACAGCAGGAAAATGACCCCGACCTCGGCCATGAAGTCAACGATGGCCGACGCATGAACCCAACTCAGCAGCCCCGGCCCCACGATAAAACCGGCGATGATCTGCCCGATCAGTCCCGGCTGGCCCAGTTCGACGAACGCCTCCTCGCCCAGCTTCGCCGCGACGAATAGGATGAACAGACTCAGTAGCGGCTGGACGGCATCTGTGGGCATGCCCTCTTACATTAACGCCTTCCAGCCAGTCAGGTAGGCTAAACCGTGAGCACGCCCGCTCCGGCAAATCCATCGTACTTAAGCTGCCACAACGCCTCGGGAAGCTGCTCAAAACTGAACTCCGTGACTCGCGTCCGCACCCCAATACGCGCCGCTTCCTCGAGAAACTCCCGCCCATCGGCGCGTGTGTTGTTGGCCACCGAGCGCATCACCCGCTCGTCGTAGATCCACCCATACTGAAGCTGCGGAATCGGGCTCATGTGGATGCCGCCCAGCACCAGGACCCCGCCTTTGTCGAGTGCCTGTAACGCCGCCGGCACCAACTCCCCGGCCGGCGCGAACATCAGCGCCGCGTCCAGCGGTACCGGCGGCCGCGCCGCTGCTCCGCCCACCCAAGCCGCGCCCAACTCCTGGGCCAACCGCTGATGCCGGTCGTGATCGCGCGTGCACACGTACACTTCGGCGCCCCGCGCCCGCGCCATCTGAAGGGCGATGTGCCCGGCCGCGCCGAAGCCGTAGATGCCCAAACGCGCGCCAGACCAGCGCCCGGATTGTGGATGACCGAGCCCGCACATCCGCAAACAGCGGTAACCAATGATGCCGGCGCACAGCAGCGGTGCCGCTTGCGCATCGCTCAGCGCTGCCGGTAGCGGATAGATGAAGTCCCGCGATACTACGACGTACTCGGCGAAGCCACCGGGCACGGTCCAGCCGGTGAACTCGGCGTGGTCGCACAGGTTTTCCCGTCCACTGCGGCAGAAGCCGCAGGTGCCATCGGTATGGTGCAGCCACGCCACCCCCACGCGCTGCCCCCCACCATCGCCGGCGATCTCGCCCACAATCTGGTGGCCGGGCGTGATGCGCGGCCGGCGCACAGGTAACTCGCCTTCCACTACATGCAGATCGGTGCGGCAGATGCCGCACGCCCGCACCCGCACCAACACCTCGCCCGCGCCGGGTTGGGGAGTGGGCACTTCCATCAGTTGTAGCGGCGCCACTTGCAGCGGAGCGGTGCCGTCGGGGCTTGCCGTGGGGTGGCTTCCCGCTTGGTCCAGCTTCTGCGGATGTGTCAAAATCCAAGCTTGCATAATAAAACCAATATAGATGCCGCGTTGGCGCGCGTAGTCGAGATCATGCACCAATTGCGCGCTCCCGGCGGCTGCCCCTGGGACCGGCGGCAGACGTTCGATTCCATCCGTACCCACACGCTGGAAGAAGCTTACGAGGTGCTGGAAGCCATCGGCGACCGCAACTGGCCGGGGCTGCGCGAGGAGCTCGGCGATCTGCTCCTGCAAGTCGTCTTCTACGCCGAGATGGCGGAGGAGGCCGGCTACTTCGCCATCGACGACGTCCTGCGCGAGCTCGCCGATAAACTCATCCGCCGCCATCCCCACGTTTTTGCCGAACCAGGCTCAGCCGCCACGCCCGACGAGGCGCTGGGCCGCTGGAACGCTGCTAAAGCCGCTGAACGAACGCCCGCCGGCGCCGCCTCCCAGGCTCCTCCCCCGTCGCTCATGGCCGGCATCCCCAAGCATTTACCCGCGCTGGCCGAAGCTGGAAAGCTGGGCGGGCGTGCCGCCCGCGCTGGTTTCGATTGGCCGGCCGCCGCGCTCATCTGGTCCAAAATCGAGGAGGAACTCACCGAGCTGCGCGCCGCCCTCACCCGCCCGGACGGCGGCGGCCGGACGGCAGAAATCGAGGATGAACTCGGCGACGTATTGTTCTCGGTTGTCAACCTCGCCCGCCATTTGGACCTCGATCCCGAGGCCGCTCTCAAACGCGCCAACCGCAAGTTCCTTCGCCGCTTCCAGCACATGGAGGACGCCGCGCGGGCTCAGGGCCGGGAACTAAATCAACTCGCCGCCGCCGAGTGGGATGAGCGGTGGCGGGAATCCAAGATGGATCATCCTTAACATGCCCGGCTGGCCCAGCCCGCCCGAGCGGGCGACCAATTTGGCGATCCGCCCCGTGACCGGCATGGACGGCTTCGCCGCCTGTGAGCACCTGCAGCAGCGCGTTTGGGGTTTTGCCGAACGCGACTTGGTGCCGCGGCGCATGTTCATGGTGGCTCACAAGATCGGTGGACTCACGCTCGGCGCTTGGGATGGGGAACGCTTGGCCGGCTTTGCGTTGGCGTTTCCTGGCCAACGCTCCGGGCAATCCTACTGGCACGGACACATGCTGGCGGTCGACGTCGGCTACCGCAACCAAGGTGTGGGCCGGGCCTTAAAGCTGCACCAGCGCGAGGCCGCCCTCGCGCAAGACATCGACCTGATCGAGTGGACGTTTGACCCGCTGGAGATCAAAAACGCCTACTTCAATTTCGAGGTGCTGGGCACCAGCTCCCGCCGCTACTACCCCAACCTCTACGGCGCCACCTCCAGTTTTCTGCAAGCCGGCCTGCCCACCGACCGCATGCTGGCCGAGTGGCATCTCCGCTCCCCTCGGGCGGCGGCTGCCGAAGAAGCCGTGCGGGTTGAGGTGCCGGCCGCGATCCACGCGTGGAAAGCATCGGGCGACCCCCGTGCCGCCGAGGTGCAAGCCCGCAACCGTGACACCCTTCTCGCCGCCTTTGCCAGCGGCATGGTCGCCGTCGGTTTCGATCGTAGCTCCTCCGGGGACGGCGCGTTCCTCCTGGTCCACCCATGAAGATCACCAGCGCCACCTTGCGCGAGATTCGCATGCCGTTGCTCTCGCCCTTTGAGACCAGCTTTGCCCGGATGCAGCAGCGCCGCATTCTGCTGGTGCAGCTTGTCGTCCACGATGGAGACGCGACAGCCGAGGGGTGGGGCGAGGTGACGTGCGGTGAAGCTCCCTACTACAACGCCGAGAGTACCGATATCGCAGCCATCGTGCTGCGCGATTTCGCCTTGCCGCTGGTGGTGGGTGGCGAGTTCGCCCACCCCGCCGCCGTTTCCGCCCGCATGGCCCGCATCCGCGGCAACGCCATGGCTAAAGCCGCGGTGGAGAACGCCCTGTGGGATGCCAGCGCCCGCCTCGCCGGCGAGCCGCTGTGGCGCCACATCGGCGGCTCCCGCGCGGAAATCGCCTGTGGCGTGTCCATTGGCATCAAAGACTCGGTCGAGGAACTGCTCGACACCATCGCACGCGAACGCGCTGCCGGTTACCAGCGCATTAAAATCAAGATCAAACCAGGATGGGACCTCGCCATCCTCGAGCAGGTCCGTACCCACTTCCCCGATGTTCCGCTCCTGGCCGACGCCAACTCCGCCTACACCCTCGATGATGCCGGCCTGCTGCAGGAGTTCGACCGCTTTGGCTTGATGATGATCGAGCAGCCCCTCTGGCACGATGACATCTACCTGCACGCCCGCCTGCAGCGCCAGCTCAAGACCCCCATCTGCCTGGACGAATCCATTCACCACGTCCGCGATGCGCGCCTCGCCATCGAGCTGGGCGCCTGCGGTGTGATCAACGTCAAGCTGGGCCGGGTCGGCGGTTTCTCGTCCGCGCTGGAGGTGCATGCGGCGACCCGTGCCGCTGAGCTGCCGGTCTGGTGCGGCGGCATGCTCGAATCCGGTATCGGGCGTGCTCACAACATCGCCCTCTCAACCCTCGAGAATTTCTCCCTCCCCGGCGACGTCTCCGCCAGCCGCCGCTACTGGCGCGAGGACATCATCGATCCCGAGGTCACTGTCACCCCACAGGGAACCATCCTGCCGCCCTCCAGCCCCGGTCTTGGGTTTGCCATCAAGCGCGACCTGGTGCAAAAACTCACCGTTTGGGAGCAGTCCTTCTAGGCTAAACTCGCACCATATGACCGTCGTCCACGTCGCGATTTTTAAGTGGAAGCCGGAGGTGACGCCCGAGCGCATCGCCGCGGTGTTGGAAAAGGTCCGCGCGCTGGCTCATCAGGTGCCCGGCATCCGCAGCATCCACTGTGGTACCAACCAAACCAACCGCGCCCCCGGCTTTACCCATGCCATCGTGGTACTGTTCGATTCCCCGGCTGCCATGGATGCCTACAACACCCATCCCGCCCACAAAGCCGTGGGCGCCGAAATCGACGAGGTGATGGCCGACCGCATTATCGGCGTGGATTTTACCGACTAGACTAGGGTAATGTCCCGCTTCGGCAATTGGTTCCGCCCTCTCGGCATCACCCTTCTACGCCTTGCTGTGGGGGTGGTATTCCTCTCTCACGGAATCGAGAAGGTGACGAACCTGAACCAGTGGCAGCAAAACTTTGTCCATATGGGCTTTCCCGCCCAGACCGCCTTCCTCATCGGTCCCTTGGAGACGATCGCGGGCAGCCTGCTCATCCTGGGCCTGGTCAGCCGTGTGGCCGGCCTGTTGCTCGCAGGCGAAATGCTGGTGGCCCTGATCCGCGTGCACCTGCCCAGCGGGCCCATCACCCACGTCAGCGGCTACCAGCTGCCCATGATGTTGTCGGCGGCCGCGTTTGGGATCTTCTGCTTCGGCGCCGGGCCGGTTTCACTCGACTGCCTGCTCTTTGGCAAAGGCAAATAGCAGCGCCTGGGAGCGCTAGCTAGTGCCTCTGCAGCATTTGAACCGCCGCCGCCCGCACCGCCGCATCGTCCCCCTGGGCGGCGATCCGCAATTGCGCGTTGGCGCCCGCGGCATCGCCGGTGGCGCGCAGCGCTACTGCCAAATCCAGATAGGCCCGCCAGAGTTTTGGTTCGAGCCGGACGGCCGTCCGCAACTCCTTCACTCCGTCCCGGCCGTCGCCCCGGGCCGTCAGTAAATAGCCGTAGATGTCGTGGGCGCTCGCATCCTCGGCATCGTCCTGGACGGCCGCCTGCGCTTGTTGCTCCGCCGCGGCGTTGTCGCCGGTTGAGGTCAGCAGTTGGGCGTACTCGACGCGCGTGCTGGCGGTTTGCGGGTCGAGTTGGATGCTGAGTTTGAATAAATACCCGGCCTCTGGCATCCGGCCCTCCGACGCCAGTAACCCGGCCAGGTTTGCTTGCCACGCCGCCACGTTGGGCTGGAGTTCAATCGCCCTGCGGAAGTCCTTTTCCGCGCCCGCCATGTCGCCGCCGCGAACCAGCAGCCCGCCCAAGTAGTTGTAGGGTTCGGCGGAATCGGGATCGAGCGTGATGGCCTGCGTCAGCGCCCGCTGCGCGGCCGCATTCTGCCCTTGCTGGAACAGCGCTTCTCCCAGGAGCGCCCACGGCACCGGATCGGTGGGCGTCGTCACGGTCACGCGTTGCAGCGTCGCCGCCGCTTGCGGCCATTGCTGCCAATCCATCTGGGCGTGGCCCAGCCGCAGCAGGATCACTGCCGATCCATTGCCGCCATTATTGGGAGCGTGGCGCAGCGCCTCCTCGTACATGGCGGCCGACGGCGCCGGCTCGCCGGCGTCATGCAGCGCGTCGGCCAAGTCGACGTAATAGTCGGCCTGCGCCGGATGGTACTTTTGCAACAAGGCGGCCAGTTCCGTGATCCCCTGCCGCAGGTTGCTGTCTTCCTCCACCTGCGCTGCGGCGAGATCCAACTGATTCTGCTCGGTGGGCGCGAGCTTCGCCGGCCAGTAGGGCACGACTTCGCCCTTGTAGGAGGTCGCCCGTGACTCGTAGTACTCCTGCTTGGCGGCGAGCAGATTCGGCGGCGGCTGGCGCTGAATCAGGTGGTCGGTCATGGCGATGTGGATAGCGTCGTCGGTCCGCCGCTTGGGCATGTGGCAACTGATGCAATCCGGATTGGTATTATTGTGCGACCGCGCCATCGGCGCCGGCGCCCCGGCCGCATGGCACGTGAGGCAGACGGCGTCGTAATGCTGGGTGGCGGCCTCGCCGCGTGGAATATTGTGCGGGTCGTGACAGGTCGTGCATTGCATCCGCTTAGCCGGCGCCCAGCTCTGGGTCTGGAGGTAGCACTGGGATTGCCGCAGCCGGTAGGGCGCGTCGGCGATCTCGAAGCGCGTGTTCTTCTCCGGTGCCCGGTCAAGGTCAAGCCGGTAGGCGCCCAGCGGCTGCCCCGGACGGTAGGAGTACATCCCGCGGTCCACCCGCAGCAACGCGTGCGGGAGCAGCAGGCTGGACGTCTCCAGGTGACACTGCAGACATACCTCGAACTCCCGTTCCGGCGTGAGCTGGGCCGGGTTCACGATGGAAGCACGCACCTGGGCGAGCGTGGCCCCGGCGCGCGTCACTGTCTCCACGTGCCGTTCGCCCGGCCCGTGGCACCGCTGGCAGCCGATGCCCTGCGGCAGCGGCAAATGGTACACGGGCGCAGTCGGCGCCGGACTCGGCCCGGGCGGATCATGCGGATAACTATCGTGGCAGAACAGGCACTCGTATTTCACCAACCGCGTTGAGCCGGCGTTGTCGGGCCGATCATAGCCGGGGATCATCGCCCAAGTGCCGCCGTTTTCTGCATACCACCCGAACGGAAGTTGCTCCAGCGTGTCCTGCGCGGTCACATGGAGAAACGTCTGGCCGTGGTTGCCCGACCCGAGGACGTAATCCATCCGCTTCTCCTCGACGTTGGTCTCTTGGCCGTCGTAGCCGATCTGCCACCGCCGCTCGAAGACATCGTTGCCGTGCTCGACGATGTTGTAGTAGGTCTGCGAGGGCGCGTGGAAGTACGGCTTGGGTGGAAGCTTCTCCCATAGCGTCGCGGTGGTTACCTTGCGGAACGATCGCCCCATTCCGGTGAGGGCGAAGGTTTGGGCGATCCCGCCGTGGCACTGCGCGCATCGCGCCGGGTCGATGTAGTGGTTGACCGTGCCGGGGGCCGGGAGCGCGCTCGATACCGCGTGTGTGGCTGCCGCTTGCGAAGCCCGCGGACGAGTCAGAGGAGGTTGGCCAGCCGCGACCCAAGCGACCGAAACCCCGGCGCACACGAATGCACCGGCAACCGAAACCAATCTGGCGATCCGCACGGCTTTCCGAGTATCTCATGGGGCCCGCGGGAGCGCCCCAGCCAAAAGTGAGGCTTACACCAGCCGGCCGATGAGGTCGTAATCCTGGGCGGCGGTGATCTCGACCCGGGCCAGCATCCCCACCTCCGGCGTCAGACCTTCGGCAACGTCGTTGATCAACACCTTGCCGTCGATCTCCGGGGCTTGCGACTCCAGCCGCCCTTGCCAGAGCAGGTCGGTCTCCTCCGACAAGCCCTCAACCAGGATCTCCATTTCCTGGCCCACCTGGGCCCGCCGCCGCCGGCGCGAGATGCGCTTCTGCAGGCTCATCAACCGCCGCCGCCGTTGCTCGATGACCTTGGCGGGCACCTTCCCGTCCAGGTGCACGGCCGCGTTGGTGTCCTCATCCGAGTACCCGAACACCCCCATCCAGTCGAACT
Source organism: Terriglobales bacterium (assembly GCA_025451775.1). Classification (GTDB taxonomy): domain Bacteria; phylum Acidobacteriota; class Terriglobia; order Terriglobales; family SCQP01; genus SCQP01. Next base: position 4,997 of record JANWJU010000052.1, on the reverse strand, counting down.
GGGCGGCTTCGACAAAGGCGCACAGCTCGTCGAAGTCGGCCTCGGTCTCGCCCGGGAACCCCACGATGAACGATGTCCGCAGCGCCACGCCGGGGATGGTGGCCCGGATGCGTTCCAGCAGCTTGAGGAAGATGTCGCCATTGGCGCCGCGTTTCATGCGCTTGAGTACGCTGGCGCTGGCGTGCTGCAGCGGCATGTCGACATAGTTGCAGAGCTGCGGATGGGCGGCGATGGTGTCGAGCAGCTTGGGCGTGACGCGGTTGGGATAGAAGTACAGCGACCGGATCCAACGCAGATGCTCGCTTTCGCGAGCCACCGCAGCCAGGCGCGTGAGCAGGGCCGCGAGGCCGTCCTTGAGGCCGAGGTCGTCGCCGTAACAGGTCGTATCCTGGCCGATCAGGACCAGCTCGTGCGCGCCTTCGGTTCCCAGCCGCTGCGCCTCCGCCGCCACCGACTCGAAGCGCCGGCTGCGGAATTGGCCCCGGTACTGGGGGATGACGCAGAACGTGCAAGGGTGATCGCACCCCTCGGCGATCTTGATGTAGGCGGAGTGGCGCGGCGTGGTGCGCAACCGCGGCGTCAGCTCATCGTAGAGGTAAGGCGCCGTCGGCCGCGGATCAAAAAAATCCTGGGGCAGGATGGGCAGCAGATTGGCACTGACGTTTGTTGGAGCGCCGCCGCAGGCGGCGCCGATACCCTCGATCTCGTTGGTGCCCACCAGGGCGTCGACTTCCGGCATCTCCCGCAAAATGTCGCCGCGGAAGCGCTCGACCATGCATCCGGCCACCACCAGCCGCTGAGCTTTGCCGGTTTTCTTCAACTCCGCCAGTTCGAGAATGGTGTCCACCGACTCCTGTTGCGCTGGCTGGATGAAGCTGCAGGTATTGACCACCAGCACGTCGGCATCGGCCGCATCGGCGGTGATCTCCCATCCCTGGCGTTGCAGCACGCCCATCATGACCTCGGAGTCCACCAGGTTTTTGGGACACCCCAGGCTGACGAACCCGACCTTGCCTTTACTTTCTTCCATAGTTGGCTACAGCTCCCGCCGCCCTTCCAGCGCCCGCACCATGGTCACCTCGTCGGCGTACTCGATCTCGCTGCCCATGGGAATGCCGACGCCGATGCGGGTGACGCGCACGCCCAGCGGCTTGAGCAGGCGCGCGAGGTAGAGTGCCGTGGCCTCGCCCTCGGCGTTGGGGTCGGTGGCCAGGATGATCTCCTGGATCACCGGCCGCCCATCGCCGCCGGTGATCTGCAGCCGGCGCAGCAGGGAAGGGATCTTGAGCTGTTCCGGGCCGATGCCTTGCAGCGGCGCAATGGCGCCCCCCAGTACATGGTAGAGGCCGTCAAACTGCCGCGATTTCTCCACCGCCAGGATGTTGTGCGGCTCCTCGACCACGCACACCAGCGCCGGGTTGCGGCCGGTTGAAGTGCAAAAAAGGCAAGGGTCGGTGTCGGTGATGTTGTTGCACACCGAGCAAAAACTGAGCTCGTCCTTGACCGCCAGTGCCGCTTCGGCCAACTCCTGCGCCTGCTCCCGCGACGCGCGCATGACATGGAAGGCGATGCGCTGGGCGGATTTCTGCCCCACGCCCGGCAACTGCCGCAGGGCTTCGATCAGTCGTGTCAGCGGCGGCGCCAGGTCCATTTAAAACAGCCCCGGCGGCAGCCCGCCGCCCGTCAATCCACCCATGAGTCCGCCCATGGTCGAGCCCAGCTCCAGTTTCACCGTCTCATCCACTTGGCGGGCGGCCTCGTTCACCGCCGCCCGGACCAGATCGGGGAGCATGTCGGGGTCGTTCTTGACCACCTCAGGATCGATGCGGACTTCGAGTAGTTGCTTTTCGCCGTTCATGCGCACCCAAACCATCCCCGCCCCGGCTGAGGCCTCGACCGTGGTGCGGGCCAATTTTTGACGCAGTTCCTCGTACTGCTGCTTGGCTTGCGCCAACATGGATTGCATCTGTCCAAAATCGAAGCTCATGGTGTTAAGAAGGGGCGAGATCGCGGGTTTTGAGCACGTGGCTGGGAATCTTCTCCCGCAGTTGCCGCAGCAGTGGATGCTGCGCGGCGCGGGCCTCGGCGCTGCCTTCGCGGGGTGGCGCCACGACAGCGGCGGTGGAGGCACCATCGGAGGTGGCCTCGGGGCGGGCGGTCACGGTTAAGTCGGGCTGCCGTCCCAGCGCCGTCCGGCACGCCGTCAGCACGCTATTTTTCATGCTGGCCTGCTGCGCTAGGGCGGCCATGCCCGCCTGGGCGCCGGTGAAAATCAGCTCCAGACGTCCGCTGTCCCAGCGCCACTCGGCCTTGCTCACCACGCTCAGCACCGAATTTTTGCCCGCCGCCTCCAGCGCGCCCAGCACGGCGGCGGTGGGATCGGCGATCGCGCTATCCGGTCCCTCTGTCTGAGCCCGAGCCAGCGAAGTGGGCGGTGCGGGCGCTGCGGTAGTGGCCTTGGGCACCGGCGCCGGCTCGTGCTTTGGCTGAGGTATGGGTGGCGGTGGGAGCGGCCGCGGGGGCGCGGGGCTGGAGGCGGGCGCGGCGCCGCCGCCGAGTGCGGCCAGCACCTCTTCGACGCTGTTCAAGCGGCGCGCGTGCAGCATCCGTACCAGCGCCAATTCAAAGTGCAGCCGTTCCTGCTGCCCATGCCGCAAATCCGCCGAGGTGCGCAGCAGAATCTGCAAAAAACGCGCCAGTTCCTCCTCCCGGAACTGACCCGCGGCCCGCAGTGCGGCGGTGCGCTCGCTCTCCGAGCACTCCAGCAGCGGCGCGGCGCACTGCGCAATCAAGGCATTGCGCACCGCCTGCGTCAGCTGCCACGCCACCTGTGCCGGCCCCACGCCGGCGCCCAGCAGCGCCGCGGCGCGCTCCAGCGCAGCAGCCGGGGAGTCCTCCGCCACCGCATCCAGCAAGCCTTGAATCTGTGCCGCCGATACCCGCCCCAGCAGGGAACGCACCGCCGCCCCGGTCAGGCTCTGGCCCCCGTGGGTGATCGCCTGGTCCAGCACCGAAAGCGCGTCCCGCACCGAGCCCTCGCCCGCCTCGGCGATCAGCTCCAGAGCTTCGGCCTCGGCGGTGACCTGCTCCTGCTGGCAGATGCCGGTCAGGTGTTCGAGCAGCACCGCATACGGCACCGCCCGGAAGGCAAAATGCTGGCACCGGGACCGGATGGTTGCGGGCAGCGCCTCCGGTTCCGTGGTGGCGAGCACAAACACCGCCCACTCCGGCGGTTCTTCCAAAGTCTTAAGCAGTGCATTAAAGGCGTCGCCGGTGAGCTGGTGCGCTTCGTCCAGGATGAAAAACTTATACCGGTCCCGCGCCGGCCGGTACCGCACCCGTTCTCGCAGGGCCCGGATCTCGTCGATGCCGCGGTTGCTGGCGGCGTCGATCTCGATCACGTCCACGGCCCCGCCCTCGCGGATCTCGCGGCAGGAGTCGCACACCCCGCACGGCGTCACCGTCGGCCCCTCGCCCGCGCGGCAGTTCAGCGCCATGGCCATGATGCGCGCCACCGAGGTTTTACCAATGCCGCGGTGTCCGGAAAAGATGAACCCGTGCCCGATGCGTCCGCTGGCGATGCCGTTGCGCAGCGTGCGCACGATCGCCTCCTGGCCGATCACCTGCTCGAAACTCTGCGGCCGGTACCGGCGTGCGATGACTTGGGACATGGGCCTTGGACGGCTAGCAATCACCCGGTCGCGGCCACGAAGGGGAGCGACCAGCGGGAGCGCCGGGGGCGCAAGCCCCCGAAAAAAACTGCCTATGGCAGTGCCAGACTTCGGGGATCGTGCTGCACAGTCCAGTTCCGCTACCGTTGCTTCCTTCCGGACCTGGCGGGGTTCGCGGGCGGAGCTTGCGCACGGCCCGAAGTCTGACCCCTCATTTTACCGCAGGTTCGCCAGCGCAGCGCCGGCTTGGGGCGAGGGCTCCCCAAGCCGGCGCCAGCATCAGCGGGGCGCGCGGCGAATTCGCCGCGCTGGGGCCGCCAGTCGATGGCTCCGGCGCCGCCGCGCTACAATCGAACTTTCTTTTATGAACCCACCTGTGCGCGCCAAAATCACCGCGGTCGGCACCTACGTTCCACCCCGCCTGCTGACCAACGCCGACCTGGAGAAAATGGTCGATACCACCAACGACTGGATCGTGTCCCGCACCGGCATCTCCGAACGCCACCGCGTCGATCCGGGCGTGGCGACCAGCGACATGGCGGTCGAGGCGGCGCGGGACTGCCTCCAACGCCGCGGCTTGGAGCCCGAGGCTCCCGGATCGGTCGACGCCCTGCTGGTGGCCACGGTCACGCCCGACATGATGTTCCCTTCGACCGCGTGCCTGGTGCAGCATAAACTGGGCTTGCCGCAGTGCTGGGGCTTTGACGTGCTCGCCGCTTGCAGCGGTTTCCTCTACGCCGTCGCCACCGGCGCCAGCCTGATCTCTTCCGGCGCCCATCGGCGCGTGCTGGTCATCGGCGCCGACACCATGACCAGCATCATCGACTACACCGACCGCGCCACCTGCATCCTATTTGGCGATGGCGCCGGCGCCGTGTTGCTCGAACCCTGTGCGCCCGGCGAAGAGCTGGGCCTGCTCGACTTCCATCATCAAATTGATGGCGTGGGCGGATGCAGCCTCTACATGCCCGCCGGCGGCAGCCGCCGTCCCGCCAGCCACGAGACCGTCGATAAGCGCGAGCACTTCGTCCACCAGGAAGGGCAGGCGGTGTTCCGCTATGCGGTGACCAAGATGTTCGAGATTTGCCAACTCGTGCTCAGCCGTAACGGCTACACCGCGCAGGATCTCGACTGCTTCATCCCCCACCAGGCCAACCTGCGCATCATCCAGTCCACCGGCGAAAAGCTCGGACTCGACCCCAAGCGCGTCCTGGTCAACATCAATAAATTCGGCAACACCACCGCCGCCACCATTCCGCTCGCCATCCACGATGCCCAGGAACAGGGGTTGCTGCATCCCAACGCCTTGGTGCTGCTGGCGGCCGT
>JANWJU010000051.1 GCA_025451775.1 Terriglobales bacterium | reverse complement strand
TGGGGGGCCTGCCGGTGCGGGAGCCGCCGCCGGCGCTGTGGGCCAACCTCTCCGCCAAGCTGGCGGCAGTTGAAGCCCGCCCACGGAGCCGGTGGCGCGCGCCCCGATGGGTGGCGGCTGGGGCGGCGGCGGCGCTCTTGTTAGCCGCGGGCGCCGCCGGCGGCTGGTGGTGGCGCGGGCAGCGCTTGAACCCCGCCCCGGCCAGCACCACCGCCCAGATCACCGCCCTGCGCCAGGAGGTGGAAGCCACCCGCCAGCTCGCCGTGCTGTCGCTGCTGCGCCAGGCTTCGCCCAGCGACCGCTTGCAGGGCGTGGTGGCCAGCGCCGCCGTCCCCGCCTCCGACGCCGCCGTCACGGCGGCACTGCTGCACGTGCTCACCCATGACCCCAGCCCCGACGTCCGCTTGGCCGCCATCGACGCCTTAAGCAGCACGCTCGCCCGTGCGGGCGAGCCCGCCGCGCCCGTGCTGGCCAGCGCCTTCTCCTACCAGAGTTCGCCGCTGGTGCAGATTGCGCTCGTCGATCACCTCGCCGACCACCTCGCCGGCGCCGGCGGCGCCGCCTCGCAAGCCCTGCTGCGCACCGTCAGCCGGGACCGGACGGTTTCCTCCGATGTGCGCCAGCGCGCCGCCTGGGCGCTACGTCAGTAGCGCCCAGCAGTAACCGCCGCCTCGCCCGGCGGTATTCCCAGATGAGGTCCCTATGACGATCCGCTCGCTCGCCCCAATCCTGCTCTCCTGCGCCGCTGGCGCCGCCTTGGCCGCCGGGCTCGCCGCCCAGACCCCCAACCAGCAGACGCTCACCCTGTCCCAACCCACGCAGCCGGCCACGGTCAACGTCTCCTTGTTCACCGGCGCCATCACCGTGCGCGCCGGCGCCGCCGGCACGGTCACCGTCACCGCCACGCCCGAGAACTCAAAGGACGTACTGCCCACGCCCCCCGCCGCCGCCCCGCCCGGCATGCACCTGCTCAACTCCGGCGGCGCCTTCAGCGCCCTGGAAAAGGATAACCACGTCACCATCTCCACCTCGATGCGCGCCGGCATCGCCGAACTGACCCTGCAGGTGCCCGCCTCCAGTTCGCTGAACCTCAGCACCATGAAGGGCGCCATCACCATCACCGGCATCTCCGGCGAGCTCAGCGTGCAAACCGTCAACGGCGACATCCAGCTCGAGCAGGTGGGCGGCAGCATCCTCGCCCACGCCCTGCACGGCAAGATCATCGCCACCGTCACCCAGCTCGGCCCCAAGCCCAGCGCCTTCAGCTCGCTCAACGGGGATATCGACCTCACCCTCCCCGCCGCCGCCCAGGCCAATTTGCGCCTGCAGGACGACCGCGGCGGCATCTACCTCGACGACGGCTTCCATTTCGTCCCCACCGCCAATACGCCCGGCCCGGCCGGGCTCAAGCCGATGCCGCCGATGCCACCGATGCCGCCAGCGCCGCCCAACCTCAATGCGCTCAACTCCCAGTTGGACGCCTTGAAAACCCAGACGGACGTCTTGAAGGCCAGCGGCATCTTCAACGGCCCCGCCGTCGCCGGCACGCTCAACGGCGGCGGCCCCGAGCTGCGCATCCAGGACTTCCGCGGCAACGTCTATCTGCATCAAGCCAAGTAGAAATGACATCGCACCGCAGTGGCTCGCTACCAGCTCGATGTGGATCTGCCCGTTTCCCGCCGCCGCTAGGGTCTTCTACTGACCGCATGGCGGCGCGGGGCTGGATTCGAGTGCATAGAGTGCTAAATTCGGAGTCATGAGCACCTGCCCCTCCTGCCACCGTCCCACTGGGGATCACGACCGCTTCTGCGTCGCCTGCGGCGCGCCGCTGGCGGCATCGCCCGGGGCATCGCTAGTGGCGCCGGGGGCCAGCGCCCCGCCCCAAGCGGCCGCACCCGCGGCCGGGACCTTGGGCGGCGCCGCCTACCGCATCGTGGGCTATGAAATGCAGGCGGCGGCGGTGACGCTCGCTGCCGGCCAAACCGTCATGGCCGAGCCCGGCGCCATGCTGTATATGACCGGCGGCATCGACATGTCCACCGGCATGACGGGGGGCTTGATGGCGGGCGTCAAGCGCGCGCTCGCCGGCGATTCCTTCTTCCTCGCCCACTTCACCGGCAGCGCCGCCGCCGGGGAAGTCGCCTTTGCCGCTCCCTATCCCGGCACCATCCATCCGCTGGCGATCGGCGCGCGGCAGTGGCTCTGCCAACGCCACTCGTTTTTGTGCTGCTCGCCGGGGGTGACGTTGTCGGTGGCGCTCAGCCAGAAGCTCGGCTATGGGCTCTTCAGCGGTGAGGGATTCATTCTGCAGACGCTGGGCGGGGAGGGCGACGCCCTGGTCCACGCCGGCGGACACTTCATGCACCGCGAGTTGGCCGCGGGCGAGCAACTGCGCGTCGATACCGGCAGCGTGGTGGCGTTTGACGCCGGGGTAGGCTACACCATCGAGTTTGTGAAAGGTTTCAAGAACCTGCTCTTCGGCGGCGAGGGAATGTTCTTCATCGTGCTCACCGGCCCCGGCACGGTGATTCTGCAGACGCTGTCGTTCGACCGCCTGGCCAGCCGCATCGCCGCCGCCGCCGGCGGCACGCACAACAACGCCGGAACGGCGGTCGGTGCCGGCACGTTGGGCGCGGTGCTGGGCGGCATCCTGGGCGGCGGTGGTGGAGGCGCGGGCGGCCAGTTCTAGCCGGCGGGCAGGGCGGCGGCGGCTTGCCGGATCAGTTCGGGATAGGCAGCCAGTAGCCGCGTTTTTTCCTCCAGCCAGACTTGCGCGCGGTCGAGCTCGGCCTCGGACTGGTGGAGGGCGGCGGCGAGCGGCGCCGGGGCGGGACCGCCCGGGATGACACGGATGGCGACGAAGTGTTCCGGATCGAGCGCTTCCGCAAGCACGTCGTCAGCGACGCTGAGGGGCGCGCCCGTGAGGGCGGGCGCGAGCCGGCGCAGATGGGTCAGCAGGGCGGCGTTACTGGCGACGACACCGCGGGCGCCGCTGATGGAGGAATCGTTCACCGCGCGCACCGCCTCCGATACCAGGTGGTGGGCGACGCGGAAGCCCAGCCCGGCGCGGCGGACCAGCGTGTCGGCCAACTCGGTGACCGTCAGGAAGTCGCCGCCGGCGCGTTGCCGCAGCCGTTCGCGGTTGAACTGGCAGCCGCCCAGCAGGCCGGTGAACAGCTCCAGCGCCCGGCCGGCGTCGCGCAGCATGGAGAAGGCCAGCGGCTGCAGGTCGTCCTCGCTGTCGACGATGTCGCCGAAGGGCGTGTTATGGGCGCAGGTGAAGAGGCCTTGCGCTTGCGCCAACGCCTTGCTGGCCAGAATGCGGGTGTGTTCGAGCGCCACCGGATTGCGCTTCTGCGGCATGATGCTGCTGGTCTGCACCCAGGCGTCGCTGAGGCGCAGGAAGCCGTAATCCACCGTGCACCACAACAGCAGGTCCTGCACCAGCTTGCCCAGGTTGACCATGGCGGTGGCGATGGCGCCGGCGGCCTCGGTGAGGTAGTCGATGGCGGCGATGGCGCCGTAGGAGTTGACCTGCAGGCCCTCGAAGCCCAGCAGCCGGGCGGTGGTCGCGCGGTCGATGGGGAAACCGGTGGTGGTGATGGCGCAGGCGCCGAGGGGGTTGCGGTTGATGGTGCGAAAGGCGGCGCGCAGGCGCTCACCGTCGCGGATAAAGCACTCCAGCGCGCCCGCCAGATAGTGGCCGACGGTGGTGGGCTGGGCGGGCTGGGTGTGGGTGTGGGCCGGCATCAGGTCGGCGGCATGGGCGCGGGCCAGGGCGAGCAGGGTGCGGCCGAGGCGGTGGGAGAGGGCGGCCAGGCCGAGCAGCTCCCGCCGCAGCGCCATGCGGTACTGGGTGAGGTCGATGTCGTTGCGGCTGCGGGCGGTGTGCAGCTTGCCTGCCAGATCGACGCCGATGGCGCCGGTCAGGCGTTGTTCGAGGTAGAAAAACAGATCCTCGAAGCTGCCGTCATAGACGGCGGCGGCCACGCTGGCGCGGGCTTCAGCCGAGTTCAAGTCCTGGATGGCGGCCAGGCCCGCGCGCGCCTCGGCGGGGCTGATGATGCCCTGCTGGGCGAGCATGATGGCGTGCGCCGAGCTGATCTCGAGCAGGGGATCGAGGAAGTAGTGCTTCGCGTCCTCGAAGTTGACCCGCAGCACGGTGCGCGCATAAACCGCCGCCGGAAACTTTTCCGGCGGCGGCGGGGTGGCGGCGTTGTCGGCCATGAATGGGCTTTAGAAACGAGCTTGGAAGCCGAATTGGATGATGCGGGCTTCGAGCACCGTGCCGGTGCCCGGGAACAGGGTGGGAATACCGTTGGTCGGAATGCCGGCGGCGTTCACCGCAACCTTGGTGTTGAGGCTGGTGACGTTGCTGCGGTTCATCAGGTTTTGCGCCTCCACGAAGAACTGCGGCTGCACCCGCTCCCAAAAGGTGGCGAGCGTACGGGTGTAGCGCAAATCGACCTGGGCAATCACCTTGGTCCGCAGGGTGTTGCGGCCAATGCCGAGGGGCCGCTGCACGCCGGTCGCGGTCGTGTCGCCGTTCAGCGGCTGGGTGGAGGAGGCCGTAATGCCCTGGGTATCGCCGGAGGCGATGCTGGTCAGAACGGCGAACTCGTTGCCGTTCAGCAGGGCGTTGCCCGTCCGGCCCAGGTGGAAGGTCGGTTGGATGACCGTGTTCACCGTCAGCGAGTTGGGCCGGTTGACGTTGGCGTCGCCGTAGTCGCGGTGGCGGTCGGTCGGATCCGAGGCGGGGGAATTGATCTCGAAGGAGTTGGCCCCCGGGGAGTCGTCCAAAGTATGGGACCAAGTATAGGCCGCGGAAACCTGCAGGCCCTGCGACCAGCGATGCTCGTAATTGGCGACCAAGGCGTCGTAGACGGAGTTGGAGCCGGTGGCTTGCATGGTGATGGCGTTGAACGCCGGGTAAAGGCGGGTGTTCGCGTTCACCGAAGTGCTGAAGATGGGACGGCCATCGCCTAGCGTGCCGATGGGGTTGATCAGGTTCGAGTTGTAGAGATACTCGAGTTCGCGCCCGCCGGTGTGGACGTAGCCCAGCGTCAGGGCATCGTTGGTGGTCAACTGCCGCGAGACCTGCAGGCTGGTGTTGATCACGTAGCTATCGCGGCGATTGGGGCTGGTCACGATGATGTTGGGGGTGGAAGCTCCCGGGGTCAGCACCGGGATATTGGGATAGACGGGCGCGCCGGGCGTGCCGTTGGAGATGGAGACGGTGGTGTAAGTGGTCGAGCCATCATTGGCGAGGGCGTTGTACCAGAGGTTGGTCGGCGGGGCGTCGTAGAAGAGGCCGCCGTCGGCGCGGACCACGGTCTTGTCGTCAAGCTTCCAGGCCAAGCCCAACCGGGGCGCGAAGTCTTTGTTGTCAGTGGCGAAGTGCTGCGAGAACGGCGCCGGCGAGCTGGGGTTGGTCGGCGGCGGTTGATAACGGTCGTAGCGCAGTCCGTAGTCGACCAGCAGGCTGGGCGTGACCTGCCAGCTATCCTGCGCGAACACGCCCCAGAAGATCGTGTGGTAGCCCTGACGCGAGTTGCCTTGGACCTCTTTCAACGAGGTGTAGTTCCCCTGTTGGTAGTTGGCAATCGAGGAAAAGCTCCACTCGTTGTAAGGGTTGCCGATGACCTGCACGTCAACGTTCTGTTGGAACGAGTAGCCCACCTTCATGGTGTGGGCGCCGTGGATCCAGGTCAGGTTGTCGTTGAAGCTGGGAACCTTCTCGGCGAAGGCGTTGCCATCGCCGGTGGTGCCGCCAAAGGTGACCGGATCGGGGCCGCCAATGGCGATGACCGGGCCATGGCCGGTGGTGGGACCCGCCACGTGGAGCTCCTTGCGGTAGGGATCGGAGGCGCGGAACTCGTTCACCAGGGTGGGGCCGAACTCCGACACCAACTGGATGCCGCCGATGTGGGCGCGGTCGTGGAAGTCGGTCGAGGTGTTGTCCTCGTTGGTGCCGCCGGCGCCGGTATTGAAGGGGTACTCGTTGCGGAAGTAGTTGTAGCGCACCATCAACTGGTTGCTGCTGTTGATGTCGTAGTCGGCGCGCAGATCGAGGAAGGTGGCGTGTTCGACCCCGGGCAGCGTGGCGGTCATGTTGGCGGGGATGTTCAGCGCGGCGATGGCGGTGGCGTCAATGGTGTTGGGCGTGGGCTGTCCGCGGCGCAGGTGCTCGTAGGCGCCAAACAGGAAGAGCTTGTTCTTCTTGATGGGCCCGCCCAGGTTGCCGCTGAAATCCTGCTGCGTCAGATCGGGCTTGGGCTTGCTGTCGGCGAGCAGGATGGGGCGGGCGGTGGTGGCGTTGGGCCGGGTGGTGTAGTTGAACATCCCGTGCACGGTGTTGGTGCCGGAGTCGGTGATGACGTTATAAATATCGCCCACGGTGTTGCCGAACTCGGGAGCGAAGCTGTTGCTGACCGTCTGCACCTCGCGGATGTAGGCGTTGGAGATGGGAAACAGGCGCAGGCCGTAGCGGTCGCTCTCGGTGTCCACCATGCCGTCGAGCTGATAGTTGATGCGGTCGATCACGCCATTGGTGTTGAGCGTGCGCGGAATACCGAGCTCGGGGTTGGGATGGCCGCTGACACCGGGCTGGAAGAGGATGAAGTTGTAGGGGTTGCGCGAGACCAGCGGCAGGGAGGTGATGGCGCGGCTGTCGAGGGTGGCGCCGATATTGACCTGGGCGGGGTCGAGCACGGGGGCGCCGCTTGTGACCTCGACCGTGGTGTTGACCGCGCCCACCTTCAGCGCGGAGTCCAGCACGGCGTTGGTGCCGGCGTTGAGGATGACGTTCGAGAACTGGGCGGTGGCGAAGCCGGTCTTCTGGACGGCGACGGTGTAGGTGCCCAGCGGGAGGTTGGGAAGGACGTAGTAACCATCCGCGCCGGAGTTCGCCGTGCGGGTAAAACCGGTGCCCGTGTTGGTGACGGTGATCGCGGCGGCAGCCACGGCGGCGGCGGTGCTGTCAGTGACGCGTCCGCTGATGGTGCCGTTGATGGCCTGCGATTGCCCCCAGGCAAAACTCCCCAGGCCGAAGGCCAAAAGCCCCACCGCCAGCATCAGGCGCTGAATTCCCCGTGCGTGTCTGCTTGTCCCAGTCATCGTGTACCTCCTGTTGGTCCACACAAATTAAAAGTGTATCCTGGTTGGGATGATTAAGCAATTTTAAGGCCGCACGGAGCGGGCAGACATCAGATATCTCAAGGGGAGACAATCAGCATGACCAATAAGGCGATGCGGCTCGGGAGCCACTGGCTGGCGCTGCCGCTGGCGGCGGGATTGGGACTGGCAGGGATCGCCGGGACGTGGGCCATTACGGCGCGCGCCCAGGCGCCGCGTGATGTGGCCCTGCGGGCGGCGCAGCACGCCCGCCCGCTGGAGATGGACCGGGGCGCGGCCGCCGTGTGGCAGAGCCTCGCCAAGCTGCGCACTCGCGGCAGCCTGCTCTATTTCACCGCCCATCCCGACGACGAGGACGGCGGCATGCTGGCCTACGAGTCCCGCGGCCAGGGGGCGCGCGTGGCGCTGCTGACCTTGAACCGGGGCGAATCCGGGCAGAACGCCATGTCCCCCGATTTCTTCGACGCCCTGGGGCTGGTGCGCACCCAGGAGCCGCTGGCCGCCGACCGCTACTACGGCGTGCAACAGTACTTCACCCGCGTGGTCGATTACGGCTTCTCCAAAACCAAGGAGCAGGCGTTCCAGAAGTGGGACCATAACCGCGTGCTGGGCGACGCCGTGCGCGTGGTGCGCATGACCCGGCCGCTGGTGGTGGCTTCGGTGTTCGTGGGCGGGCACAGCGACGGCCACGGCAATCACATGGTGGCGGGCGAGCTGGCGCAGGAGGTGTACTCCGCCGCCGGCGATCCCAAGATGTTCCCCGAACAGATCGCCGCCGGGCTGCAGCCCTGGACGCCGTTGAAGGTCTATGCCCGCGTCCCCGTGGGCGCCGTCACCGCCAAGGGCATCTTCGATTACGCCGATGGCCACCTCTATCCGCCGCGCATCTTCGACTACGTGCACCAGACCTGGATCGAAGGCCTGCCCAGCACCGAGGTCGAAATCCCCGAGGGCACCGACGCCCCGCTGTTGGGCGGCGCCTACGACCAGATCTCCCGCCAGGGATTGGGTGAGCAGCGCACCCAGAATGGCGGCCCCAGCGTGCCGCAGGCCGGCCCCTCCAACACCCCCTACCATCTTTACGGTTCGCGGGTGAGCACGCCGGGCACGAGCGGCGGCAAGGAGAACTCGATCTTTGAGGGCATCGACACCTCCCTCGCCGGCATCGCCAGCCTGGCGCCGGCCGCGGACGCCGCCACCCTGCGGCCGCCGTTAGCCAGGATCAGTCAACTCGTGGCGCAGGCCACGGCGGAGTTCTCGGCGTCGCAGCCGGACAAGATCGCTCCGCTGCTGGCGCAAGGGCTGGCCGCCACCAACGCGCTGATCGCGCAGGTGCAATCCAGCGTCCTGCCGGCCGCCGCGAAATACAACGTCAACTACGAGCTCAAGATCAAGCAGGCGCAGTTCAACGACGCCCTCACCGAGGCCTTGGGCCTCTCCGTCGGCGCCGACGTGGCCCCCAAAGCCGGCCGGGGCGGCGCCGGCGGGCGCGGCGGACGGGGCGGCATCCAGCCCGGCTTCCAGATCGCGATCCCCGGCCAGCAGTTCGCGGTGCAGGTGCACGTGGCCAACTCCGGCAGCACGCCGGTGCAGCTCACCGCGGTCAGCCTCGCGGGCCCCGCCGGTGAGAACTGGCAGATCAGCGGCGCCTCCCCGGCCTCCGCCGCCTTGGCCGCCAGCGCCGCCACCGACGCGCGGTTTGCGGTGGCGGTGCCGAGCGATGCGGCGTTCACTCGTCCCTACTACTCCCGCCCCTCCATCGAACAGGCGTACTACAACATCGACCATCCACAGTATTTGAACCTGCCCAACATGCCCTATCCGCTCACCGCCTGGGCGCATTTCAGCTACCACGGCGTGGACCTGCAATTGGGCGAGGTGGTGCAGACGGTGAAGCGGGTGGAGGGGCCCGGCACGGTCGAGAACCCGCTGCTGGTGGGACCGGCGATCTCGGTGACGCTGGCGGCCAAAGCGGGCGTGGTGCCGCTCGATGCCCAGTCGTTCCCGCTGGAGGTGACCATCCACAGCAACGTGAAGGGAGCGGCAGCCGGGACGGCGCGGTTGGCGCTGCCGGAGGGTTGGACGTCGGAGCCCGCGTCGGCGGCGTTTCACATGGCGCAGGACGGCCAGGACCAGCCGCTCAGCTTCGAGATCCATCCCCGCCAGCTCGCCCAGAAGCCCTACACCATTACCGCCGTGGCCGACTACGGCGGGCAGAGCTACAAAGAGGGCTACGTCGTCACCGGCTATGAGGGCGTGCGTCCCTACAATCTGTACAACCCGGCGACCTACCGCGCCACCGGGGTCGATGTGCACGTCGCGCCCGGCCTCAGCGTGGCCTATATCACCGGCACTGGCGACGATGTGCCGCAGGCGCTGTCGGAGCTGGGCGTCAACGTCCATTTCCTCAGCGATCAGGACCTGGCCTCGGCCGATCTGAGCCACTTCGACGCCATCGTGCTGGGCGTCCGCGCCTACGCCGCGCGCCCAGCGCTCGCCACCAACAACGGGCGGCTGCTCGCCTATGTGAACAACGGCGGCGCGCTGATTGTGCAATACAACTCGGTCCCGTTCAACTACGGACCCTATCCGTTCGACCTGGGCACGGTTGAGAAGGTGATGGACGAGCACTCGGCGGTGCAGTTGCTCGCGCCCTCGAACCCGGTGCTGAGTTGGCCCAACAAGATCACCGCGGCCGACTTCCAGGGTTGGGTCGAGGAGCGCGGCCACAGCTTCATGGGCACCTGGGATTCAAAGTACACGCCGCTGGTGGAGATGCACGACCCCGACCAGGACCCGCAGAAGGGCGGCCTGCTCTACGCCCAGTACGGCAAGGGGGTGTACGTCTATGAGGGTCTGGCCTTGTACCGGCAGTTCACCGAAGGGGTGCCGGGAGCGTACCGCATCTTCGCCAACCTGGTCAGCGTCGGCAAGGCGCCGCAAAAGTAGGGGCGCGCCGCCAGTGCGGCCTCAGGGCGCGGTGCGCGGGAAGGCCCGCGCCAGCGCGCCCTGAACGGCTTGCGTGAGCTGGGTCGAGAACGTCGCCGGCACAAACCCCTCCTGGCGGTAGACCACCGCGCCCGCGGGATCGAAGATCAGCGTCGCCGGCAGTCCGGAGATGTTGAGGAACGGGGCCACGCCCTGGTCCAGCCAGGTGTTGGCCGCCCAGCCGTGGGCCTTGAGAAAGGGCGCCACGCGGCTTTTGTCCTGGTCCTCGTCGATCGCGATAAATATCACGTTGTGATCTGTTTCAAACTTCTCCCGCACCGCGTCCAGCAGGGGGTGCTGCACCAGGCAGGGACCGCACCAGGTGGCCCAGAAGTCGGCCACCACCACCTTGCCGCGCAGGTCGCGGAGGCGGCGGATGGAGCCATCGAGGGTTTCCAGCGCGAAGTCGCCGGCGCTGGCGGCGGCCGCGTTCACGCCGCCGCCCGTGCCATTCCCGCCGGTGCCATCCCCGGTGATGGTGCCGGCGGCGCTGGGCGCGAGCGCGGCCTGCTCGGCGGCGTCGCGGGCGGCCACCTGGTCGAATTTGCTCAGGATCAGGTCGCCGAAGCCGGTTTGTGAGCCCTGATGCAGTTGGGCGTAGAGGGTGCCCGCCTGCAGGCGCAACCGGTCCCGTCCGGCGATGGTCGAGCCCGGCAGCGCCAGCGCCAGGGAAAAACTATCGACGGCTTGCGGGATCTTGCCTTCGGCCAGCTCCACCTGGCCCAAATGCTCGGCCGCTTCCTCGGTCTGGCCCTGCTTGAGGCTGGTGGTGAAGTACTGTTCCGCCGCCGGATACTCCTCCAGCGCCTGCGCGGCCGTGCCCTGGAACAGGGCGGCGAGCGCCCGCATGCGCTCCAGGTCGATGCGGTAGCTGGCGGCGCCCAGCTCGGGCGGGACGGGTCGGGCGGCAGTGGCTTCCACCTGGCGGGCGAAGGTGGCGGCGTCCTGCTGGGCGCGCTTTCGATCGCCGGGGGCGGAGGAGGCGAGCAGCAGGTTGATGGTCTTGATGCGCTGCGCCAAGTCGTCGGGGGTGAGCGCCTCGAGCTTTTCGTTGTAGCTGAGCACGCCGCGGCCGTCGCCGAGCTGGGTGGCGTCGTCGATGAGGGCGGTGTAGATCTGGTCCTGATTGGGCGTTTCCGGATAACGGGCGAGGAAGGCTTCAAGGCCGCGGCGCTGGGCGCCGGGTTCGGTGAGCGCCAGCAGGCGCTGGAGTTGCTGATCCTGGCTGGCGCTGCTGGCGGCCGCGGGCTTGCCCGGCGCTTGCGCGGCGGCGCCCGCGGCGCCCGCGACGCCCGCTACCAGGGCGGCACAGAGAACGGCGGCAAGGGGAAACAGCAGGCGGGCAGAACGCATCGGAGCTGCCTTCATTGTGGCACAGGGGCGCGGCGCGGCTCGAACCCTGGTCGAGGGGCGAACTTAGGCCTTCACCATAAAATCATATAAGCGCTGGAACTCGTCAAGCGAGGCGTAGCGGATTTCGATCGTGCCGCCGTGGCCGCGGCCGGGCTTGAGGGTGACCTTGGCGCCCAGGGCGGCGGCGAGGCGGTGCTCGGCGTCGCGTTCGTTGGGATCGCGCGCGGGAGCGGGGGGCGCCGGCGCCGGCGGCTGGCTAAGGCGCTGGACGTAGGCCTCGACGCGGCGCGCCGGCCAGGCCTGTTCGGCGATTTGGCGGGCGAGCGCCGCCTGCGCCTCCGGCTCGAGCGTGACCAGCGGGCGGGCTTGTCCCGGGCTGAGCGTGCCCTGGCGCAGCAGCTCGACCACTTCCGGGGCGAGCTTGAGCAGGCGCAGGCAGTTGGCCACGGTAGCGCGGTCCTTGCCGGTCTGCTGGGCGATCTGCTCCTGGGTGAGGCGGAAGCGCTGGCCCAGTTCAAGAAAGGCCTGGGCCTGCTCGATGGGGTTGAGGTCGGCGCGCTGCAGGTTCTCGATGAGGGCCACGGCGAGGGAGCGTTCGTCGCTATAGGGGCGGATCAGGACCGGGACGCGGACGAGGCCGGCGAGCTGGGCGGCGCGGAAGCGGCGTTCGCCGGCGATCAGCTCCAGCATCGAGCCCTGACGGCGCACCAGCAAGGGTTGCAGCACGCCCTGGGCGCGGATGGAGGCGGCCAACTCGGCCAGCGCCTCGGGGTCGAAGTTGCGCCGGGGCTGAAAGGGGTTGGGCTGGATGGCGCTGAGGGCGACGACGGCGACGGCGTCCTCGCTCGGGGTGGGGGCGGGCGGGCCGGGGGTGGCGGCGGCGGCCGCGGCGGCGGCGGTGGCCGAGGGCCGGGCCGCGGTCGAGGGCGCCGCCGCCGGGCGCAGCAGGGCATCGAGGCCGCGGCCGAGCGCGGGACGTGGTCCGAGAGGCGGGTTACGCGGTGGCGTGGGCTTGTTCACGTTCAATCACCTCATGGGCGAGCTGGAGATAGGCTTCGGCGCCGCGCGAGCGCAGGTCGTAGAGCAGCGCCGGGAGGCCGTGGCTGGGGGCTTCGGCCAAACGCACGTTGCGCGGGATGGAGGTGCGGAAGATGCGTTCGCCGAAGTGCTGGCGCAGGCTCTCCGCCACCTGGCGGCTGAGGGTGGTGCGATCATCGAACTGGGTGAAGAGCACGCCGGCGATGCCGAGCGTGGGGTTCCAGCTCTGTTGCACGGCGCTAATGGTGGTGAGCAGGTGGGCGACGCCTTCGAGGGCGAAGTACTCGCACTGCAGCGGCACGATCAAGGCGTCGGCGGCGACCAGGGCGTTGAGGTTGAGCAGATCGAGCGCCGGGGGGCAGTCGATGAGGATGAAGCCGTAGCCGCCGGCCACCGGGGCGAGCGCGTGTTTGAGGCGGAACTCCCGCTCCGTCTCCCCCACCAGTTCGAGGTTGAGGCCGGCGAGGTCGCGGCTGGAGGGCAGCAGATCGAGCCCTTCCATCGGGGTCGGGACGATGGCGGCGGCGGCGCTGGCCTCGCCGCGCAGAATCTGGTACAGGCTGGCGCGGCCGGCGGCGCCGAACTCGGCCGGGGTGTAGCCCAGGCCGCTGGTGGCGTTGGCCTGGGGGTCGCAGTCGATGAGCAGCGTCTTGACCTCGGCGGCGGCGAGGGAGGCGGCGAGGTTGATGGCGGTGGTGGTTTTACCCACTCCGCCTTTCTGGTTGGTGATGGCGAGGACCCGGGCCATAGCGTAAGCCGTGGGGTCGAGTGTAGCTGAACCCGGGATAATGTTCCACGTGGAACGTGGCTCGCCACCTTTCGTTTGGTCGCTCCCGCCGGTCGCTTGACGGCGGGCTTCGATTGGCGGCAGGGGATGCCCGCTCTGCTCGGGGCATCTCCAAGCTGCTTCCACTGGCCCACAGCCCCGCATCAATGTTTCACGTGGAACATCGCTCGGGGACGGTGACGCGCCCCTACCGCGGCAGCGCCCGCGCCAGGACAATCCCCCGCCGCTCGCTCCCCGGCAGCCGCCGCCACTCCCCCCACGCCCACCCCGCGTACGTCTCCCGCCACCCCGCCGCCATCGCCTCGCTCACCCAGAACGCTGCCTCCGTCTCCTGCCCCAGCCACCGCCCCAACCACCCCGGCACCGCTACCATCCGCTCCAACGCCCGCACCGTCACCCACCGCGCCCCCGCCAGCCGCTGCCGCACCTCCGCCACCGCCGGCCCCTGGCCCGTCCGGGACGGCCGCTCCACATAGGCGTTCACCACCTCCACCCGCCCACCTAACCCCAGCGCCTCCACCGTCGCCTGCAAAAACGCGGCCTTCTTGCCGGTTGATTCTACTAATGTAGTATTTAGCCCCGGCCACGCCACCCCCAGCGCCAGCCCCGGAAAACCCGCCCCCGAACCGACGTCCACCAGCGCCCCGCCTTGGGCGAGCGGCGCGAGCCGGCCCAAATAGAGCGCCTCGCCCAGATGCCGCTTGACCAGCGTCTCCGCCTCCACGCTGCCCACCAGCCGCTGCGGCGCCGCCGCCACCCGCGCCAAGTACTGCGCCATCTGCGCCGCCACCGCCGCGGTGGGGGCGTAGCCATAGCTGGGCAGCCCCTGCGTAATCAACGTTACCAGCGCCGCTAACTCCGCCGGCGCCTCCGGGTTGGGCGATTCCGCCATGTCGTTTACCCTACCGCGGCGGGCCCATTTTCGCCTACACTAAAGCCCAGGAGCTTAGCCGCCATGTTCATCGTCATGCAGCCGGCGGCCACGGCCGCTCAGATCCAAGCGGTGTGCGACCGCGTCACCGCGCTGGGCCTGCGCACCCACGCCATCAGCGGCGATCTGCGGACCGCCATCGCCATCACCGGCAACCCGGGCGTGATCGAACCCACCGCCTTGGAGGAGATGCCCGGCGTGGCCGAGGTCCTGGTTGTCACCAAGCCCTACAAGCTGGTCAGCCGGGAGATGAAACCCGACACCACGGTCATCCGCTTCCCCGGCTACGCCGCCACCATCGGCGGCCGCGACCTGGCCATCATGGCCGGCCCCTGCGGCATCGAGAGCCGGGAGCAGGCGATGGAGGCTGCCGCCGCCGTCTCGGCCGCCGGGGCCCACTTCTTCCGCGGGGGGGCGTTCAAGCCCCGCACCTCGCCCTACTCCTTCCAGGGCATGGGGCTCGAAGCGTTGAAGATCCTGGCCGAGGTGCGTGAACGTTTCGGCATGCTGATCATCACCGAAGCCGTCGACGAGCACTCGCTCGAGTTGGTGGACGAGTACGCCGACATGATCCAGCTCGGCGCCCGCAACATGCAGAACTTCGCCCTGCTGCGCCGCGCCGGCAAGGCCCGCAAGCCGGTGCTGCTGAAGCGCGGCCTCTCGGCCACGCTGGAGGAGCTGCTCATGGCGGCCGAATACATCATGAGCGAGGGCAACTACAACGTGGCCCTGTGCGAACGCGGCATCCGCACCTTCACCGACCACACCCGCAACACGCTCGATTTGAGCATTGTGCCGGCGGTGCAGCGGCTGAGCCACTTGCCCATCCTCGCCGATCCCAGCCACGGCACCGGCAAACGCAACAAGGTCACCCCGCTGGCCCGCGCCTCGGTCGCGGTCGGCGCCGATGGATTGATTATCGAGGTGCATCCGCGCCCAGAGGAAGCCCTCTCCGACGGCATGCAGTCGCTGTACCCGCAGCAGTTCACGGACTTGATGGATGAGGTCCGCCAGTTGGCGCCGATCGTCGGCCGCACCGTGTTGCCGGCGCTGGTGCCCGCCGCGCGGCCCGAGCCGGCGATGGCGCAAGCCCCGGGCCGCTAAGTTCACCCCGCCGGCGCCGCCGAGGGCCTCCCGCGACGCGCCGGCGGCCCAAGCGGGCGGCGAAGCCGGACGCCCGCGGCGTAGAGATTTCGGCCGCCGGTGCACGAGCGGGGCGCAGGGGCCCCCGCGACGCACCGCCGGCCCAAGCGGCCGGCGAAGCCGGGCGCCCGCGGCGTAGAGATTTCGGCCGCCGGTGCACGGGCGGGCCGCAGGGGCCCTCGCGACGCACCGGCGGCCAAGCGGGCGGCGAAGCCGGGTGCCCGCGCTAGATCCAATGCTACGTAAACTCGCATCTTTCATTTGGTGGACTTACCCGCGCGGCAGCCTCGAGTACGACATCATCGTCGGGCTGATCCTGGCGTTCATCTTCCTGACGCCCCGCGGCTTCTTCCGGGACCAGCCGCGGCCGGCGCCGCCCGCGCCCACCCACGTCCTCCTCGTGCTGCGGCCGGCGGCCCAGTGACGCACCTCCTGCGCAGGCTCCTCGCATTATCGCCGCGGGCCTGGCTCGCTCTCACCCTGTTGGCTGGCGCCGCCGGCGGCCTGCAACTCGCCGCCCAGGCGCCCGCCGCGTCCTCCGTGCCGGCGCTGACCCTGGCCCAAGTTCTGCACGCGCTCGACGCCGCCGCCCCCGTCATCCACTCCCTCACCGCCCACGCCGACGTGGCCGATTTCACCGCCCTGGTGAACGACACCTCCCGCTCCTCGGGCGTGTTCAACTTCAAGCGCACTGCGAGCGGCCCCATGTACGCGCTCGACCTCACCGTCCCCGCCGACGCCCGCCGCCGCCTCGTCTACCGCGATCAGACCGCCTGGGTCTACACCCCCTCTGCCCACCAGGTGGTGAAGTACTCGTTCGCCAAACAGCAATCGCTCGTCGATCAGTACCTCCTGCTCGGCATCGGCGGCACCGGCGCCGACCTCGAACGCTCCTTCCGTGTCACCCTGGACGGCCCCGCCACTCTCAACGGCGTGGCCACCGTCAAGCTCACGCTCACGCCCCGCCAGCCCAGCAGCCAGATCACCCACATCGACCTCTGGTACGACACCACCCTCTGGGTGGCTGTGCAACAACAGATCTGGCAGCCGGGCGGCGACTACCACCTCGTGCATTACACCCAGGTGCAGCGCAACCCACGCCTGGGTGACGATCCCTTCTCCACCCACTTCGACAACGCCACCGTGGTCGAACCCCAAGGCTGAGAGCCTTTCGGCCCGGCGGCGAACCGGATACAATGAGTTCGCCCGCGGTCGCTCCAACGCCGCGGCGGAGGGCCACGCCGTGGAGATCACCGTCCGCAAATCCGATCTGCTGAAAGAGTTGCTGCAGTTGCAAGGCGCGGTCGAGCGCAAGACCACGATGCCGATCCTGTCGAACATCCTGGCCGAGGCCATGCCCGACGGACGCCTGGCGCTCGCCGCCACCGATCTCGAGACCGGCTTGCAGACCTCCTGCGCCGCCAAGGTGAAAGTCAGTGGCGCCTGCGCCCTGCCGGCGCGCAAGCTGCTCGACTACGTCAAGCTGCTGCCCGAGGCCGAGCTCACCATCAAGCGCCTGGAGAACCACTGGGTGCAGTTGCGCTGCGGCCGCGCCAACACGCGCATGGTGGGCATGTCGCGCGAAAACTTCCCCGAGCTGCCGGCGTTTCCCACTTCTGGCATCGTGCGGCTGCCCTCGGTGCCGCTGCGCGCCATGATCCAGAAGACCATCTTCGCCATCTCCAGCGAGGAGACGCGCTACACCCTCAACGGCGCCCTGCTGGTGGCCAAGCCCAGCTCGCTCTGCCTGGTCGCCACCGATGGCCACCGCCTGGCGCACGTGGTGCAGGAACAGCTCACGCTCGAGGGCGTCGGCGCCGAGTTGAAAGCCCTCATCCCCAAGAAGGCCCTGGCCGAGCTGCTGGGCCTGTTGGACGCGGCCGAGGAGGGCGACACCATCGAGTTTGGCCAGGACGAGACCAGCTTGTTCTTCCGCCTCCCCATCGCCGGTTCCGAGTCGGTCCGCGTCTTGACGGCGCGCAAGCTCACCGGCCAGTTCCCCAACTACGAGGCGGTGCTGCCCAAATCCCACCTGCACGCGGTGCCGCTGAACCGGGACGAGTTCCAGCGCTCGATCCAGCGCGTGGCGCAGTTTGCCGACGAGCGCAGCCACGCCATCCGCGTGCGTTTCGAGGCCAACAAGCTGGTGCTCGCCTCCTCCGCCAGCGATATGGGCGAATCCAACGAGGAGTTGGACACCACCTTCGAGGGAGAGCCGCTGGTCATCGGCTTCAACGCCAACTACCTGGATGAATTCCTGGACGCGGTGACCGAAGACGAGATCGTTTTGGAGTTCAAGGACGACTCCTCCGCCGGCCAACTCCGGCCATGCTCCAACGACGGCCTGCAGTATCGCTACGTGGTCATGCCGATGAGGATCTGAGGCGCGCCGCCCCGGCGCCGCTAAACAACTGATTCTCCAGCCATTTACCGGCCTTAGCAAGGTCCAAAAACCGGTCCTTTCGTGCTATTCTGTATAGAGGCTGCGCGCCTCTAACAGACGCCTGTGAGCACCAAAACCCCGACCCTCGATCCCATCGCCGAAAACGATTACTCCGCCAGTTCCATCAAGGTCCTGGGCGGCATGGAGGCGGTGCGCCTGCGCCCGGCGATGTACATCGGTTCCACCGGCGAGATGGGACTGCATCACCTCGTGTACGAGGTGGTGGACAACTCCGTCGACGAAGCGCTGGCCGGCTACGCCAACCAGATCGACGTCACCATCCACACCGACAACTCCATCACCGTGGTCGATAACGGCCGCGGCATCCCCGTCGACACCATGGAGGTGGACGGCGAAACGCGCGGCGCCGCCGAGATCGTGATGACCAAGCTGCACGCCGGCGGCAAGTTCGATGCCTCCAGCTACAAGGTCTCCGGTGGCCTGCACGGCGTGGGCGTGAGCTGCGTCAACGCGCTGTCGGAGGCGCTCGAACTCGAGGTCTGGCGCGACGGCTTCACCTGGACGCAGAGCTTCGCCAAGGGCGAAATCCTCGGCCCCATCAAGAAGCTGGGCAAGACCAGCAAGCGCGGCACCAAGATCACCTTCACCCCCGATGCCACCATCTTCACCGTCACCGAGTACAACTTCGATACCCTCGCCAACCGCTTGCGCGAGCTGAGCTTCCTCAACAGCGGGCTCAAGATCCGGCTCAACGACGAACGCACGGAGAAGAGCGCCGAGTTCGAGTACTCTGGCGGCATCACCGAGTTCGTGCGCCACCTCAACCGCGGCAAGCAGGTTTTGCACGACAAGCCCATCTCGATGACGGGCTCCCGCGACATCAACGGCGGCGTGATGCAGATGGAAGTGGCGCTGCAGTACAACGACAGCTACTCGGAGACGCTGTTCAGCTTCGCCAACAACATCAACACCGTCGATGGCGGCACCCATCTGTCGGGCTTCCGCGCGGCG
The DNA here is from genome assembly GCA_025451775.1 of Terriglobales bacterium. Classification (GTDB taxonomy): domain Bacteria; phylum Acidobacteriota; class Terriglobia; order Terriglobales; family SCQP01; genus SCQP01. The sequence continues at coordinate 905 of JANWJU010000051.1, read as the reverse complement.
CTGACGCGCACCATCAACAGCGCCGGCCAGGCGCTGAACCTGTTCAAGGACCTGAAGGAGAACCTCTCCGGCGACGACGTGCGCGAGGGGCTGGTGGCGGTGGTGAGCGTGAAGCTGCCGCAGCCGCAGTTCGAGGGGCAGACCAAGGGCAAGCTCAACAGCGACATCCGCGGCCAGGTCGAGGCCATGGTCAACGAGCGCTTGAGCGAGTTCCTGGACCACAACCCCGCCGTCGCGCGCCGCATTATCGCCAAGGCCATCGACGCCGCCCGCGCCCGCGAAGCCGCGCGCAAGGCGCGCGACCTCACCCGGCGCAAGGGCGCGCTCGACTCCGGCGGCCTGCCCGGCAAGCTCGCCGACTGCAGCGAACGCGATCCGGCGCGGTGCGAGATCTTCATCGTCGAGGGCGAGTCCGCCGGCGGCACCGCCAAGCAGGGACGCGACCGCCGCTACCAGGCCATCCTGCCGCTGAAAGGCAAGATCCTCAACGTCGAAAAGGCCCGCTACGACAAGATGCTGGGCCACGAGGAGATCCGCGCCCTCATCACCGCGCTCGGCACCGGCATCGGCCCCGCCGCCACCGACCTCGACTACAGCAAACTGCGCTACGCCAAGGTCATCCTCATGACCGACGCCGACGTCGACGGCAGCCACATCCGCACCCTGCTGCTCACCTTCTTCTTCCGCCACATGAAGGCGCTCATCGACAAGGGCAACATCTACATCGCCCAGCCGCCGCTCTACCGCATCAAGAAGGGCAAAAGCGAGCAGTACATCAAGGACGACAAGGAATACGTCACCGTCATGATGCGCCGCATCACCGAGGACCGCACCCTGCGCTACGGTCCCGGCGCCAGCGCCGGTGACAACGCCGGGGCTGAGTTGAAGGGCGCCGCCCTGACCCG
>JANWJU010000050.1 GCA_025451775.1 Terriglobales bacterium | reverse complement strand
TGTGGCATCTACCAGCAGAGTGGCTCGACGATTCACTCGACGATGCCTTCCCGACCGCCGCCGATCCCGATATCTAAGGAGTCCGCCATGAGCCCCAACCACCACGATCGAGAACCTACCAGTGAACGCACCATCATGGGCGAGACGCCGGCCGATCTGGAGCTCGCCTTCGTGCCGCCCCAACTGCGCGAGGCCGTGCGCAGCTTTGAGGATGGGTCCGAGGCCGAACTCGCCGCCGGATACCTGCGCGCCAACGGCATCGCCGCCGAGGTCGGCAAAATGATGATCCCCGGCCTGCAGTATGAGATTGCGCTCTGGGTGCGCCGCCCCAACGCCGTCGAGGCCCGCCGCTTATTGGACGAGGCCGACGACGCCGCCCGCGGCCCTCAGCCCGTCGACTAGCCTGGCCGCCATTTTTCTCGAACTCAGCGGACTTCGTAGACCAACAGCTCCGGGCGCTGGCCGGCGCTTTCCGAGATGGCCACGAACAACTCCTTGAGTTCGGGGACGAACAACCCCGTGCGGGAACCCACGCGCGCTCGAACCCTGGCGAGGCGGGTGTAGGCGTCGGGCGATCTTTGCTGGACCACATCCACGAAGCCTTGGCCGCCGAGGACATAGATCCGCCGGCGCGCGGCGTCGTAGAAAATGTCATCGGTCGTGGCCGGGGTCGCGATCGTGGCCACGCTCTTGCCCGTCCCGGTATCGATCACCAGCATCTCTTGGGGAGCGCGGCAGCCAATGAACAAGCGATGGCCGGCTTCATCGAGCGCCATGGGAAAGTTGTCGGTGCACGACACGTGCCAGCGCGCGATCACTCGATGCGCGGCGAGATCGCCCACTTCGATCTCATGGCGGTCGGGGACATTGATATACACGCGCGCGCCGTCGCTCTCGATGGAAAAGCCCTCCGGATGCGCATCCACCGGCAGCAAGCTCCCTTGATTTCCGTTGGAAGTCACGTACCCGAGCGCGCCGTCACCCTCCCCGCCCGGCCCGCGAACGGGTTGGCCGCCGACAAATTTCTGCCCGCTGTAGCCGACGATGACCCCGCGGGTGCGTGGATCAAAGCGTAAGTCATCAGCGTCGCTCGTGAACTTGGCCGTGTCCACGAGCTTATAGGAAGCGCCATCGAAAACCTTCACGGTGCCGTCATCGCCGCTCGCCACGAACAGGCGGCCGCTGGCGTCATCGAAATAAGTGCCTTGGGGCTCCCCAAAGCCAGTGAGCAGATGCACGGGCCCGCCGGTGGCGAGGCTGACGACCCCGACGCCGCCATTGCCGATCTCCGAGACGAACAACCGCTTCCCCCTCAGATCCACGCTCAGGTGATCCATGCGGCCCCGGGCCTGGGGCAGCGGGATCACGGCCTTCAGGACCAACGGGCTGCTCTGGCCGCTTGCGCCCACCGGGAGGACGCCCGCGAGGAACATGACCGCGACCCCGATGCCCACGGCCCCTCGTCGCAATTTACGAAACACAGCGATCGGTCCGTTCGGCAGAATCATTTTGCCCCCCCCTCGACCGCGCCAGTATACATCATGCGGTGGAGGCAGTTTGGCGCGCAGTCGAGTAATCTCCACCCCTTAAGCGCGGCGTGCGATACGCAGCAACGTGTGGCCGCCCTTCTGGAACTCGTAAGGAACACGCCGGAGTTCCACCGCATACCCCTGCTCGCGAAGCGCCGCCATCACCGGACTCACCATCTCCGAAGGCCGGCCATGCAAATCCAAAAGCGGAAATAGTCGCACCTCACCAGCCACACGCAGCATCTCCCGCACCGCCCTATGATGGAAGGCTTCGCCCAAGCGCTCATCATAGAGAAATAAGAAATGCGAGCAGAGGGCAACGCCAAAAGCGCCGTCCGCGAACGGCAAGTGCGGCAGCGCTCCGGCTATGTACCGGCTGCTGTTGCCGGTCGCGCGGAAATCTTCGCGCCACTGCCGTGCCGTCCGCAACCGGTGCTGCATGTGGGCCTCAATTGTAGGGCTGAAATCCCAGACGAAACGCTCGCAGGCGCGCTCCAGCCCCGCCGCCATCGCAGCCGCAGCGCCGTCAATCCGCGCCCATATCTCCTCAGCGGAGCCGGCATAGAGAGGATCGGCGGCAATCACCGGTCTTCCCGAAGCCGCCCGCTCGGCAGCGAACGAGGAAGGACCGGCGGCGCAATCTAGAATCCGGCTGCCCGCCGGCAACTCGTCGAGCGCAAAAAACAGCCTGTACTCCTGCTCGGATCGCCCCCAGGGGACGGCATCGGTGAGTTGGAACTCCCGGGCCACAACGATCCTTCAACGGCTCAGGGAGCGCAGGATGTCGTTGTCCCACTCCAGCTTGAGCGGCGGCCGTCCAGCGGCCAGCTTGCGCTGGAAGGCGTAGCCGGCCAGCATCGGCAGCGACACCGACGGCTCGACAAAGCACATCGCCGTGGTCGCCTTGGGCTGGATCTTGCCCCAGCTCATCGCCTCTTTCAGCGTGCTGCCCGAGAGCCCGCCCCAGTGGGGCACGTCAGCGGTGAGCTGCAGCGCGTAGCTGTGGCCCTTCTCCTCCTCGAAGATATAGGCCATCACGACCGAGTCGTTGATGTAGTTCTTGGGCACCCCGCCGGCGATGTAGATCGCCGCCGTCTTTTTCGATTTCACCACGATCTGCGTCAACTCGTAGTTGTCGCGGATGGAGTCGATGGCGATCTTGGGCCGGCCCGCCAGCGTTGCCCGGTGGTAATGGTGGGTGAGGCCTATCCCGATGGAGGAATCGTTCAGCGCCGGCACGAACATCGGCACGCCACGCTGGCAGGCGGTGCGGACGATCGAGTTTTCGTCGTCAAGCTTGCTGCCCACGAACTCCATGTACGCGCGGGAGGAGATGTTGCCCGGCCGCAGCTCGTCGGCGAGGTAGCCCAGCCAGGTGTCGGTCTCCATGAACTTCTCCTCGTCCACATAAGTGTCGTAAATGCGGTCGATGAGCAGATCCCGGAGTTGCGAATCGTCGGCGTTGGGGTCGCCGGCGTAGTGGCCGTAGCCGCGCGCCTGATAGATGTCCTGATAGAGAATCGCCCCGGTGGAGACGATGACATCGACGAACCCGCCCGCCACCAAGTCGCGGATGACCTGGCGCAGCCCGGCGGCGATCAACGGTCCGGCCAAGCCCAGCATCACGGTGGGGCGGTCGGCGTCGGCGTAGAGGTTGTCGAGCACCTCGGCGCACAGGCCCAGGTTACGGGCCTGGATGGAGGCGCCGCGCATGGCGCCCACCAGGTCGGCCACCGTCGAGATGCGGCTGTAGTCGATGGGCTGCACCCGCGTATGCAGATACTCGGCCTTGGCTTGGGCATCAACGGTGCCCGCGCCCGGCACGTGGATGGTTTTACGTTCGCTCACGAAGTCTCCTCGCTCGACAATGGTTTGGCGGCTATTTCTGGCCCGACGTCCGGCGCCGCCGCCGCGGCCGCACCACCTGCAGGCTGAAGCCGCGGTTGGGCGGATAGAGCCGCTCCACCGCGCGCACGCGCTCGCACACCAGCTCGGGGTCGAGCGGCGGGAACTCCGACTCTGGTTCAAACAGGTCCTCGTAAAAAATATCGGTATGGAGCGCGGCCATGTACAAGCCCAGCGCATCGGTTTCGGCCGCGCGGCGGTAGTTGAGCCAGGCCTCTGCGGCCGCCGTGGGCCCGGCCTCGGCCAGCCCGCTGCGCCAATCCCACGCCTCGGGCGTGAGTTCCCCCGTCTTGGCCTCGAGTTGGCGGCGGAGCAGCGTATCGAGATCAGCCCCATTCCCATTCGCCGCCGGTTCCAGCGCTGCCAGGTAGGCGACCTTGTCAAAAAACTCCATCGCCAAGCCGTAGGAGTCGTGCTCGTAAAAACGCAGGCTGACCAGGAGCAGGTTGCCGTTCGGCTTGACGTCCAGGTGATGGCACAACTCTTTGCGCGTCTCGCCTTCCGGTGCAGGTTCAAGGGCGATGGCGACCGTCCGGCGCTGTTTCATCAGCCAGGGCACAAAGTAGCACACCGAACGCCCCAGCCGCGGCACCAACGCCCGTGGCACCGCCGCCACCATGTGCGCCAGACTGCGGTCGCTGCTCCCACTTCCCCCGCCCGTTTCCGAGCCGTCGGAGGCCGCCTCCGGGATCACGGCGTACATCAACCCGTTGTCCGCCGTTTGCACCCGTCCCGAGCGCAGCATCTCCTCAATGGTCATGCCTTAGATTTTACAGGAGATTACCCGTCCGCCCGACCGCGCATCCCCGCCCCGATGCGGCTCGCACCGATCCCCACCCGCCTGGGGCTGGCCTCGGGGCTGATTCTTTTCCTTTTTTCAGCCGATACCGCCGCTGGCCCCCCGCCCACCGACCTCAGCCGGGCGCCCGCGCTAAAATGTAAGCCTCATGCCCGTTGCCGACGAGATCCTCGCAAGCCTCACCTGGGAACCCAACCAACCACCGCCGGCGCTGCCCCGCCAGGAACGGCTGCGCCGCATCCGCCACTCTGCCAGCCACATCATGGCCCAGGCCGTGCGCGAGCTGTTCCCCACCGTCCAACTCGCCATCGGCCCCCCCATCGACAACGGCTTCTACTACGACATGGAGCTGCCGCGCAGTCTCACCGACGCCGACCTGCCCGAGATCGAGAAGCGCATGCGCAAGATCGCCGCCCGCGATCCCCAATTCTTCCGCGCCCACCTCGACCGTCCGCGCGCCGCGGCGTTGTTCGAAGAGTGGAACCAAGCCTACAAGCTCGAACTGATCGCCGGCATCCACGACGCCGAGGTCTCGCTTTATAAACAGGACCGCTTCATCGACCTCTGCGCCGGCCCCCACGTCGCCCGCGGCGGCGTCTGCGGACACTTCAAGCTGCTCTCGCTCGCCGGCGCCTATTGGCGCGGCGACGAACACAACGCCATGCTGCAGCGCATCTACGGCACCGCGTGGGAGACGGAAGAAGAGCTGGCCGAGTACCTGCAGTTTCTGGAAGATTCGAAAGCCCGCGATCACCGCCGCCTGGGCACGCAGCTCGATCTGTTCAGCTTCCATCCCTGGTCGGCGGGTTGCGCCTTCTGGCATCCGCGCGGCGTCATTTTGCGCGACACGCTGATCGAGATGTCGCGCCAACTGCACCGCGACGCCGGCTATGTCGAGATCCTGAACCCGGTGATCTACCGCAAGGAGATGTTCGAGACCTCCGGCCACTGGGACCACTTCCGCGAAAACATGTTCCTCATCCAAGACGAGGACGCCAAGCCTGGCGCCCAGCCGGAGATGGCGCTCAAACCCATGAACTGCCCCGACACCATGCTGTACTTCAAGTCGCGGCAACACTCCTACCGCGACCTGCCGCTACGCATCGCCGAGCGCCAGCTCCTGCACCGCAACGAAGCTGTGGGCACCCTGCACGGGCTCATGCGCGCACGCGTCTTCAGCCAGGATGACGCCCATATCTTCGTGCACGAGGATCAGATCCAGGAGGAAATCGTCCGCATCCTGGAGCTGCTGAAAACCATCTACGCCATCTTCGGCCTCCGTTACACGGTCACGCTTTCGACCAAGCCGGACAAAGCCATGGGTGAGCCCGAACTGTGGGAGAAAGCCGAAGCCGCCCTCCGGCAAGCGCTCGACGCGCAAGGCCTCGCCTTCGCCGTCGATGCCGGCGGCGGCGCCTTCTACGGACCCAAGATCGACGTCATGGTGCACGACAGCATGGGTCGGCAGTGGCAGTGCGGCACCTTCCAACTCGATTTCAACCTGCCTCGCCGCTTCGAGCTGGAGTTCACCGGCGCCGACAACGAGCCCCATACCCCCATCGCCATTCACCGCGCCTTGTTTGGCTCGCTCGAGCGCTTCCTGGGTATCGTGCTCGAGCACTTCGCCGGCGCGATGCCGACTTGGCTGGCGCCGGTGCAGGCCATCGTCCTGCCCATCGCCGAGGCGCAGAACGAGAGCGCCCGTGAGCTTGCGGCCCAACTGCGCGCGGCCGGCATCCGCGCTGAGGCGGCCGCCGCCGAGAGCAAAATCGGCTACCGCATCCGCGACGCCGAGATGCACAAGATCCCTTACATGCTGGTGCTCGGCAAGCGCGAGGCCGCCGATGGCACAGTCTCGGTCCGCACCTACCAGGAGAAGGACCGCGGCAGCCTCTCGCGCGCTGCCGTCATCGATGAGATCCAGCGCAAGTCCCGCGAGCGCACCCTCGACGTCACCGTCAAGGATTACACCCAGCTGTTCCGCACCGAAGCCGCCACCGTCTCCGAACCCGCCTATTAGCATCCCAGATGCACCAATGGAGGCAGCTTGGAGATGCCACGAGCCGAGCGGGGCAACGAGGCAGTGCCGCTCGTGCGCAGCCAATCGCCCGGCGCGCTTGCAGGATGAACTGATGGCAATTGGCCGGCGCTGCGCCGCTTTGCCCGAGACCGACGCACGCAGCGCCGGCGAAATAATCGGCTATGACCGATTCGGGGTGTCTCGCTAGGCGCATTCGGCGATGGTCATCGCCTCATCAGCCCTGTTAGCCATCTTGCTGCAGGAAACCGAGGCTGCTGCGCTGGCCGCCGCCATCCACAACGATCCAGTACGGCTCATCTCGGCGGCAACATTGCTCGAAACGGCCATGGTGATTGAAGCCCGCCGCTGGCCGGACAGAGGCCGAGAACTGGACCTGCTGATCTACCGCATGCAGGCGGAACTGATCGCGTTCTCCCCGGAGCAGGCGGAGGTGGCACGGGAGGCGTTCCGGAAATTCGGCAAAGGACGCCATCCGGCAGGGTTGAACTTTGGCGACTGTATCGCTTACGCCCTCGCCCAGACTGCAGCCCAGCCCCTGCTGTTCAAAGGCGGGGATTTCTCCCGCACCGATGTGATGGCGGCGCTCAACCCAAGCTGAGTTTCACGACCGTCTCCAAATGGTAGGTCTGGGGGAAGAGATCGAGCAGGTGCATTTCCGTGATCCTGTAGCCAGCGGCCAGCAAGCCGCGCAGATCGCGGCCCAGCGTGGCAGGATCGCAGGAGACCAAGTGCAGCCGGCGCGGCGCGGCCTCGAGTAAGGCGGCCACCATCTCGCGTCCCAGGCCGGTACGCGGCGGATCGGCCACGACCAGGTCCGGCGGCCCGTACTTCCACTGGCGCACAAACTCCAGCGCCGGACGCCGCGAGGCCCGTACCGCCTTCGCACTGGCCACATTGAAGCGCAAAGCCTCGTAGGCGGCCGGATGGCTCTCGACGGCATGCACGCGGCTAAAGCCACGGTCCACCAAGGGGAGCGCGAACAATCCCACGCCGCTGAACAGGTCGATGGCTGTGCTTCCGGCCGTGCCGGATACGCCCCCGGTCACCACCTCGACCAGTTCCTCCGTCAAAAACCGGTTGACCTGGAAGAACGAGCCCGCGCTGACCCGATAACGGTGGCCGGCCGCGGAGAACTCCAGCGGCGCATCGCTCGCCAGCCCATGGTCGTCGTTGTCCACTGCCAGCTCGATCTCCTCGCGCTCGCCCGGCGCCAGGGTACCGATCGCAGCTTCGATGCTGGCCGATGCGATGGGGCAATGCGTGACCGGCAGCACGCGGTGGCTGTCGCGCTCGTAATAGCCCACGCCTTCGGGCGTGCGCTGCAGCCGCACCCGGTTGCGGTAGGCCCAGGGCTCGGCCGCATGCAGCGCGACATCGCCGGTCCAGGCTTCCCCAGGTATGAGGCCGCCGGTGCGGCGCAGCGTCTCGATCAACATGCCGCGCTTGAGCTCGAGCTGGAGCTCCGCCGGGGCGTGCTGAAGCTGGCAGCCACCGCAGCGGCCAAAGTACTCGCACAGCGGCGTGATGCGCTCCGGCGCCGGCTGCAGAATCTCGATGACGCGGGCCGTGGTCCGGCCCCGCGCCGGCGGCTCCAACTCCACCCGCACCACTTCGCCCGGCAGCACGAAGGGCACGAACACCGCTTGCTGCCGTCCGTCGGTCGACGGGATGCGCGCCAGCCCATCGCCGCCGTACACCAATTTTTCAATGGTCAGTTCCCGGGTTTCCGCCATGCCCCTCCCGCCGTATCGCCGCGGGATGGAAACGCCCGCACACTCCAGCACATCCCGCCCAACACGGCGGTGATCAACAGCGCCATCGGCAGCGCGCGCCCCCAAGGCACACCCGCGCTCCAATTCCACGCCCACGGTCGAAAGGCGAGGGCAACGGCGGCCACCAGAACCGCTTGCAGGCTCACGGCCACCACTTCCGCCCGGCTCGCCCAGCGCTCGCGCCGTATCCGGCGCCGCAGCCCGCGCTGCCACGCCGAGCCCGCCACCTGGCGCCGCAACAGCTCCGGCAGCTCCCGGTCCAGGAACGCCACTGCCTCATCCTCTTCCGAGAACATCATCGCTTCACCTCTTCGACTCCCAAGCGCGCGGCCAACTCCTTTTTGCCCCGATAGAGCCAGGTCTTGAACGTCCCCAACGGCACACCCAGCGCCGCCGCGGCCTCCTCATAGGGCTTCTCCTCAAGATAAAACAGTATCACCGCGGCCCGATGGTCCGGCGGCAGCCGCTGCAGATGAGCCATGACATCGACGCCCGCGCGCTCCGGCGCCGGCACGCGCACGCTGGCGCCCTCCACTGCTGCCAGCACATTACGCTCGCTGAGCGAGGCCGAGTGCGGCTCCGAATGCCGCACCCTGAGATTGAGGCAGACGTGGCGCGCGATCGTGTAAAGCCAGGTCGAGAGCTTGGCATCGCCGCGAAAATCGCCCAGCCCGCGCCAGGCGCGCAGAAACACCTCCTGGCACGCCTCCTCCGCCAGCGCCCGGTTGCTCAATAGAGCGTAACAGAGCCGGTGCACCCGCGCCCCCTGCTCGCGCACCAGCGCCTCGAAGATGACGGGCTCGCCCACGCACTGCTTGAGACCCGGTCCGGTACCGTTTTGTTTCATTGGCGATCTGAAACTTGCCCCACGGAAACCGGGTCTTAGGTTGGCAGGAGGACACATATGGGCATTAATGGACCGATCGCTCTACTGGGGGTATTTTTCGTGCCGGGCGCGGTGATCGCCCTGCTGCTCCTATTCCGGCACCGCAATTATTGCCGCCGGCAGGAGACCATCCGCGCCGCCATTGAGAAAGGCGCGGACCCAAGTTTCATCGCCACCCTCGACCCCCCGACCGACCGCCGCTTACCGGGGTTGGTATGGCTGCTGGCGGGCCTCGCCATCATCCCCGGCTTGTGGGCGGTTGCCGGATGGAAGATCGCCCTCTTCGGCTTAGTCCCCGCGGCCATCGGACTGGCCTACGTGATCGCTTGGAGGCTGGGCAAGGATACCGGAGATCGGGACAACGTCGCCGCCTGACCGTTCAGGGCATGTAGAACAAGCTGAGCCGCGGCAGGCCGGCGCGCTCCAGTAGTCGGCGCTGCTGGAACTGGCGCTCGATCATGGCAATCTGCTCGGGGCGAAGTTTACGGCGGTAGGGGGCGATCTCGCGGGCAATCTCGGCGCGGATGGCCACCATGGCTTCGACTGCGGCCGATTGCAGCAGGGCCGCGTGCAGCTTGTCGTCCAGCACGGTGAGCACGCGGTCCAACTCCTCCAGCGCCACCGGGACCCCGCCCTGGACATAGCTCCCGCTCAACCGCCCGAGTGTTGCCCGCACCTCCTGCACCAGCGGCGAGGCCGGATCCAAGTGCGCACAGGAGCCCACCTGCGCCTCGGCGCTGGCCAGAAACGCCGCAATACGCTCGCGGCTGAACCCGGCGTCCTTCGCCGCCGCCGCGGGCTGGTCCGCCGCTCCCGCGCCGGCATCGCGCATGGCCTCGGCGGCGGCCAGCACGGCCGCGGCGCAGTACACCAGCGCCCGCGGCCGCTGCGCATCACGCCGCTGGCCGGAGTTGAATTTCTCAAATGCCTGGTCAATCCCCCGCAGCACCGCCGCCAGCGGGATACCCGCCTCTTGCCAGGCCGCGATCAGCGCCCAGTCCACCGGCGAGAGATAAATCTGCGCTCCCCGCTGCCGCTGAAAGTGTTCCTCAATTTCAGTGAAGTAGTTGAAGTAGTTCACGCGTCGAGTTCAAACCAATAATAGCCGTAGGGTCCGAGGCTGAGTTGATACAGGCCGGCGCCGATCGGCGGAAATGCTGCCCCACCGAACATCTCCCGTGGCACTTGCCCCATGAACCGGGACAAATCCAGCTCGACCGCCTGAGAGCTGCGCGACAAATTGCCGACCATCAGCACGCAGCGTGGACCGGGGATCGCCTTCGCCGCCGCCGACGCCGTTTTCGGCAGCCGCCGCAGATACACCAGCACGCGCTCGTTTGCCGGCGCCAGAAACTCGATTTCCCCCCAGCCCAATAGCGGGGTCTTATGGCGCAACTGGATCAGCGCCCGCTGCCAATTGAGCAGCGAGTTGGAATCCTGGAACTGCCGCTCGATGTTGATGGCCTGATAGCTGTACACCGGGTTCTGGATCAGCGGGGCGTACAACTGCTCCGGCGGCGCCTTGGAGAACCCGCCGTTGCGGTCCACATTCCATTGCATGGGGGTGCGCACGCCATTGCGGTCCGAGAGGTAGATGTTGTCGCCCATGCCCATCTCGTCGCCGTAGTAGAGGACGGGCGTGCCCGGCATGGAGAACAGCACCACGTTCATGAGCTCGATCTCCCGCCGGCTGTTATCGACGATGGGCGCCAGCCGCCGCCGGATGCCGATATTGAGCTTCATGCGGGGATCGCGCGCGTACTCGTAGTACATGTAGTCGCGCTCCTCGTCGGTGCACATCTCGAGCGTCAGTTCGTCGTGGTTGCGTAGAAACAATCCCCACTGGCAGTTCTCCGGAATGGGAGGCGTCTGCGCCATGATGTCCACGATGGGGCGCCGCGCCTCCTGCCGCACGGCCATGAACAGGCGCGGCATCAGAGGAAAATGGAAGGCCATGTGAAACTCGGGCCCGGCGGCATCGCCTCCTGGGCCCGCCGGATTGGCGGCTTGCCCAAAGTAACGCACCACATCCGACGGCCACTGGTTGGCTTCCGCCAGCAGCACCCGGTCGCCGCCATAGCGTTCATCCACCCGCCGCCGCAGCTCCTGCAGGAACGCGTGGGTCTCCGGCAGGTTCTCGCAAATCGTCTGCTCCCGCTCGAACAGGTAGGGAACGGCATCACAGCGGAAGCCATCCAGGCCCATGTCGAGCCAATAAAACACCACCGCGATCATCGCCTCCCGCACCGCCGGCTCATCGAAGTTGAGGTCGGGCTGGTGGCTGTAGAAGCGGTGCCAGAAATAGGCGTTCGCCTGCGGATCAAACGTCCAGTTGCTGACTTCGGTGTCGGTGAAAATGATGCGAGCCTCGGGATACCTCTGCGCGTTATCGCTCCACACGTACCAGTTGCGGTAGCTGGATTGCGGCGAGCTGCGCGCCTGCTGAAACCAGGTGTGCTGGTCGGAGGTGTGGTTCAGCACCAGGTCGGCGAGCACGCGCATCCCCCGGCCATGGGCCTCGTCCAACAACTCGCGGAAGTCCTCCAGGGTGCCGTAGTCGGGGTCGATGCCGGCGAAGTCGGCGATGTCGTAGCCGTCGTCCCGCCGGGGCGAGGGATAAAACGGCAGCAGCCAGATGCAATCCACCCCGAGCCACTGCAGATAGTCCAGCCGGTCAATCAAGCCGCGGAAGTCGCCGATGCCATCCCCATTCCAATCGGAGAAGGCGCGCACCGGAAGCTCGTAAATTACCGCGTTCTTGAACCACAGCGCGGCGGCGGTGGAAGCCGGGGGTGAGGGCTTGGGGTTCATGAGTGGGCTTGCGGCGCGGCCGCCGCCGAATATCGCCGCGGCAGCGAGACGCGAAACGTCGTGCCCTCGCCGAGGTGGCTCTCGACCTCGACCGTGCCGTGGTGCAGTTCGATCACTGAGCGCGCGAAGTACAACCCCAGGCCGGTGCCAAACTCCCGTCCACTCAGCGGGTTCTGAATGCGGTTGAACTTCTGGAACAGTACCGGGAGCTTGTCGGCGGGGATGCCCACCCCGCTGTCGCGCACCTCCACCGTGACCCGCTGCGCCGTCGCCTGCAGCCGCACCGTGATGTGGCCGTTCTCGGGCGTATATTTGACCGCATTGTCGAGCAGGTTGAGAAAAACCTCACGCAGCCGCACCGGATCGCCGTGCACCTCCATGTCCTCCTGCGGGGCGCCGTCGCGCTCCACCTGCACGGTCTGCTGGTACCGCGCCGCGCGCGGCTGGAACTCGACGGCCAGCGTCTGCAACACCTCCGCCAGATTCACCGGCTCGGAGCGGAGCTGCAGGCTGCCTTGCTCCAACCGGCTGACGTTGAGCAGGTCGTTCACCAGCGCGATCAGCCGCTCGTTGGAATCGTTGGCGCGGCGCAGGTATTTGCGCTGTTCCGGATTCAGGGGGCCGAGCACATCCTCCAGCAGCAGCGACAGCACCCCCTTGACCCCCGACATCGGGGTGCGGAGCTGGTGGCTGGCGATGCTGATGAACTCGGTCTTCATGCGGTCCACCTCCCGCTCCTGGCTGGCATCGCTGAAGATCGCAATGCAGCCTGCGACCCCGCCATGTTCGTCCCGCACGGGCGCGGCACTGACGGTCACCGGCAACCGCGTACCGTCACGCCGCACCAGCGATAGATCGCGCAGAAAACGGAAGGTGCGCCCCTCCAACATGGCTTGCCGCACCGGGTCGGGGGCGGCGCTGGCCTGCCCGGGGCGTTCGTCCACCACGGTGATCACCTGGCCATAGGGCCGGCCCAGCGCCTCCGCCGCCGGCGTGCCGGTCAGATCGCTGGCGGCGCGGTTGAACTCGATGATCTGCCCCTCGCCGTTGACGGCGAACACTCCGTCACCAATGCTGCCCAACAGTGCCTCGGTTTTCGCCCGCCCGCTCTCCACCTCTTTGTTGTAGCGCTGGTAATAGCGGAACGCCGAACGCAACAACAGCCCGGTCGCCACCGCCAGCAAAAAGATGATGACCGCGATGAAGGCCAGCTTGTCGTAAAAGACGCGGTAGATATAAAAGCCGAAGCGCACCGGGCGCACCACCAACAGCGCCATCGACTCCTCCGGCAGCGCGGCATAGGTGATGGCGTGGCTTTCAAGCTGGATGGCGGTGACAAACTCCCCGCTGCCACTGCGCCCGGCGAGCGCATCGGCGGTGGCCGGCAGCGCCGCCACCTGCGCCGCCGTGAACGGTCCGTCGGGGGAGCCGCTCACCACTTGGTGCCGGCTATCGACCAGGTACAAATATTGGTTCGGCCCCACCGCCAGGTGCCGCACCCAATCGGTCACCACCGAGCGTGGCAACAGCCCCACCAAAACGCCCACGCCATTGCTGCCGGCCGGCATGTGCATGGCCGCCGGCAGCGGATAACCCACCGGCACCGCGAACACGATGCGCGCCGGCAGCGCCGCCGTGGCCGCCAGCGTGGGCGAGGTCATATTCTGGCCCTTGAGCGCCCCCCGGAACCAGTCCGGCAACGAGCCGGGCGAGGTGAGCGAGGCTTGCTCCACCGGCACCGGCACCGCCGTCGGCGCCGACGCCGCCAGCGCCCCCATGCCATCGTAGAGCGCCAACGCCAGAAACTCCGGCCGCCGGCGCTGCAGCCGCGCCAGACTCTGCTGCGCGGCCGCGCGCTCCGCGCTCAAATCCCGGCTCAATTGGCGTTGCGCCGCCGGGCTGAGTTGCGCGCCCGGACTCAACGCCACGCTGGTGCCCAGCAACCGCTGCAAGCTGCCCTCGTCGGCGGCGCCCACCAGCACCTCCCGCTCGCCCCGGAAATCGGCCCGCAGCAGCGTCACTGAAAAGCCGCTGACCGTTTGATCGGCGCTGGCCGCGTCCGCTTTGGTGTTGCGGATGCTGGTGGCCACGATGTAGTAGGTCAGCAGCAGGATGGGGACGAACGTCAGGATCACGAAAATCGCGGTCGAGCGCAACGCCGACGCCGTCAGCCAGCGCAGCAGCGCTTCAAGCTGGCTCGAGATCGCATTGCGTAAGCGACTCCACATGCGTCCTCAGGCGGGCGTGGGCTCGCCTTTCGTCTCCTCATGCGTCTCCCGGCACGCCGGGCACCGCAGCCGCACCCGGAAGCTCCGTGACCAGGGATCGGAGAAATCCCCATCCAGTTGCAGCAGCAGCCGCTGCCCGCAGCGCGCGCAGGTGTAATCGCGGGGATAGCCCAGCAGCGAAGCCAGCGCCGCTGCATCCCCCTGCTCCGGGTTCACCTCCAGTTGGAAGCTGGCGATGGGCCGCTGCCCCGGCGCCGCCGCCAAAAGCTGCCGCACCCGCGCCACCACGTCCGCGGGCGCCACCTCGGATTTCACCAAATAGTCGGTAGCCCCCAGGCGCGCCGCCATGTGCTTGTCCATGTGCTGGCTGAGGTTGGTGAACAAGACCACCGGGGTGGTCAAAAACCGGCGGTCGGCACGCAGCGATTTCAATACTTCCAGCCCGCTCAGATCCGGCAGCATCACATCCAACAGGATGAGCTGCGGCGGGCTCAGCCGCGCCACCCGCAGCGCGTCCCGCCCGGTCGGAGCCTGGCTCACGACGAACCCCTCGTGCTCGAGCCGCCGCGCATAGGTGTCCCGGATCAGGTCTTCGTCTTCTACAATCAGGATCGGCCGTCCCTCTGCCATGGCTCTACGCTCCTTAGTGGCTCGCCACTTCTCGCTGGGCACTCCCGCTGGTCGCCGGCGCCGCGTCTGTGTGCGCGGCCACGTACTCCTGCACCACCTGCCGGAACGCCGCCGCGGCCCGTCCCGTCCAGGGCCCTTGCCGCAGCTCCCGCTCCCCGATCGCCGCCACCGCCTGCACCTCGCGCGTCGAGGAGGTGATGAAGACCTCCTCGGCTTCCCACAGATCCTCGGGCCAGAGCGTCTTCTCCTCCACCCGCAAGCCATACCGCGATCCCGACTCCAGCAGCACCTTGCGGCTTACGCCCGGCAGGGCGCCGGAATCGAGTGGAGGCGTTTGCATTACGCCGCCCCGCACCGCGAACACGTTGGCGGAGGTGCACTCGGCCACCTCTCCGCGCTCGTTCAGCAGCAGCACGTCATCGTAGCCGGCGGCGTTGGCCTCCTCCACCAGCACCAGATTATGCGCCCAGGTCAGTGTCTTGGTCCCGGCCAGCGGCGCCTGGGCATGGCGGCCATGCGGCTGCAGCCGCAGACGTGCGCTCGCACCCCAGCGGTGCAGTTCGCGGGTCAACATCAGCAGGTCGGTTGCCCGCGGGTTGGGCGTATCCAAAAACCCGCCCCGGTTCCGGATGCAGTACACCCGCGCCACCGCCTCTTGCGCCTGGTTGTGCTCCACCAAGGCCTGAAACCCCGCCTCCACCTCCGGCCATAACCCGCTCAGATCCACATGCAACCGCTCGCCGTCCATGCTCAACCGACGCCAGTGCTCCTCCAGGGCGAACGGCACTCCGGCGTAGATCCGCAGCGTGCTGAACAGGCCCCATCCCGTCAGGAGTCCCGTCTGAAACGGCGAGAAGCAGATGCCCTGGTTCGCCACCAACTCTCCGTTCCGCCATGCATATGGGTGAATTGCGCTCACTGGTTGTGCCCTCGACGACGCACCTACCTCTAGGGTAACGCCAAGCTGTCATGCTGGAGGAACTCCCGCAGCGCAGGATCGGTCGAGGCATCCATCTCGGCCAAAGTTCCAAAAAACCTCACCCCGCCCTCATGCAGCAGGACCAGCCGGTCCGCCAACTTCCGCGCCAGTTGCGTGTCGTGGGTCACCACCACGCTCGTGAGCCGCACCTGCCGCTTCACTTTGGCGATCAGTTCGACGATCATATGCGACATCATGGGGTCGACCATCGTCGTCGGCTCGTCATAGAGGATCGCTTGCGGATGCGCGGCCAGTGCCCGCGCAATCGCCACCGCCCGCTTCATGCCCGTCGACAAGCTGGCGGGGTACAGATCGCGCACCGGCTTCAGCTCCAGCAGGTCAAGCCAATGCTCGACCTCCGCGTCGATCTCGTCATCACTCGCCGGTGCCCGCTCTTGCAGCGGGAACGCGATATTCTCGGCCACCGTCAGCGAATCAAACAACGCGCCGGATTGGAACACCATGGTGACCTTCTTGTGCATCTCGGTGAGGGCGGATTCGCGGAGCGTGCCCACGTCAATGCCATCGGTGATGACTTGACCGGCGTCGGCACGCAAAAAACCCATGGCCAGCTTCAAGGTCACCGACTTCCCCACCCCGCTACGCCCCAGAATGCACACGGCTTCACCGCGCCCCACCTCAAAGCTGACGTCGCGCAGGACCTCGCGCGCGCCGAAGCTCTTATAAACGTGGCGGAATTCGAAAAACGGCGGCTCAGGCAAGGTGAAGCATCTCGGAGTACAGCATCATGGTGGCGGCGTCGTCGCTCCATTGCCGGATCGTGTCTTCAGGGGCGCCGGGCGCAATCAACTCCGCGAACACCGCCTCCGCGTGTTCGTCATCGTTGGCCAAAAGCGTGAAGATGCCCTCCCAATCCACGCGCGCCGCCACCACCGCGGCGCCCTCGTCGAAGGATCGGCGCAGCACGAAATAGGGGTCGCCGTCGGCGCCGGTCACTTCCGCCGCCCCGCCCCCGATCCCCGTAGCGGTCCCCTCCAGGGTCGGCCCCCGGGTTCCCCCCAGAGTCCCCCCGGGAATTCCCATGGAGATCAGGCAGAAATCCTCCGCATTAGCGGTGCGAAACGAGAGCCGGAAGCGGGGATCCTGACACATCCCGCTGATCATGTACACGCGCCCTGGCTGTGGCGCATGGCCATTCGTCCGAATCTGCGGCAGGGGAACACGCATCCCTCATGCTACAGCAAGTGGCTTGGACCGCTTGCAGAGATCATGCTGCCGCAGGCGCGCGAGCGGGGCTCAGGGGCCCCCGTGACGCGCCTGCGGCGAAGCGGGCGGCGTCAGCCGGGTGCCCCCGCGTTGTCCTACTGGATATTGACCGCGTCGTCCAGTTTGATCGTCATTCCGGTGCCCGCCGGCAAGGTCAAGTTGCCGTTCCGGCTCGCCAGCACGGCGCCCAGGCCCGCGCCCACTAAGCCGCCGATGCCGGCCCCCTTGCCGCCGCCGGCGATGGCCCCAATTATCAAGCCTGCCGCGCCCCCCGCCGCCGCCGTCCCCGCGGTGTTACGGGTCTGGGACTTCTCCACCCCGCCCTCACTCGTCGCCGATGGAGATCCGGTGATCGCACCGCCAACCCCTTGCTGGCTGGTAATTTGGCTCACCTCGGCGCGCACCGGCAGGCTCAACCCGCTGGGCAGGCGCAGACTTTGGAAGTTGAGCTGGATTTGCGAGGTCCCCGACACGCTCCCACTGCGCTGCACCGAGGCGACCGTACCGGTGATGGTGCTCCCCACCGGCACCAGAACCTCACCGTTGGGTCCGTTCACCGGCGCGGCAACGGTGACCGCAAAGCTATCGCCTGTTTGGCTGCTCTCCGTGCTCAGCGTGTTGTTCAGCTTGACGTTCATGGTGGTGCCCACCGGCAGCGTACCGGCCGCGGCGCTCCCGCCCGGTTGGGCGGCAGCGCCGGGGTTTGTTGCCGGCGCGCTGTAGTCGCGTTGCCGGTTGGCGGTGGCGTTGCTGCTTCGCCCGTAGAAGCCGTCATCATAGCCGGCCTCATAGCCGGTGCGAAAGTCGATGGCCACCGCCTGCGGATCCGCCCCGTTCTGAGCCGAATAGCTCTGATCGGGGTTCTGGTACACCGGATGGCTCTTGAAGTTGTACGCCGCGTGATCCCGATAATCGGTCACGCCGTCGCGAAACCCGGCGTTGTAGCCAGCGGTGCGTATGGCCTGCAGCTGCTGGTCGGTCGGCGGCGTGCCGGTCGACGCCGACGTGGCATTCTGTGCTCCTGCCCCGCATAGCAGCAGCATGGCGGCGATGATTCCCAATCCCATCGGCTTCATACCCAACCTCCAAACCGGTTGGGATGCCGCTGGCCGTGCTGGCAGCCATCTCTGGGCTTAAGCGCCGTTCTGGAACAGGCCGTTCATCTCAGCGTGCGGCGCATTGGCGGCGAATCCGTCGAAGCGGCCGGCGGCGAGATCGCGCGCCGCGCGCAGAAACCCACCCCATGCCGCTCCCGCCAGTGCTCCTCCCACGCTCACGCGCCGCACCCCCAAGCCCGCCAGTTCGGCCAAAGTATGGGGCGTCGGCCGGCCTACCAACACGTTCACCGGCTTGGGCGCCACCGCACCCACCAGGGTGGTGATCTGGGCCCGGGTCAGCGCTCCCGGCGCATAGAGGCAATCGGCGCCAGCGGCGGCGTAGGCTTGCAGCCGCCGCACCGCCTCCGGCAGCGGATCAGGATGCCCGGTGAGAAAACACTCCGCCCGCGCGATCAGCATCACATCCTCGCCACTGGCATCGAGCGCGGCGCGTGCGGCGCTCACCCGCGCCACCGCCGCGTTCAGCTCATAAAGCGGCTGCGCCCCGTCGCCGGTGGCATCCTCGATCGACAAGCCCGCCACCCCGGTGGCGGCGCAGCGGCGCACGTTCTCCCCCAACTCGTCCAGGTGGCGCGCATAGCCACTCTCGAAATCGGCGTTGACCGGCAGTTCGGTGGCCGCGGCCAGCACGCGGCAGTGCTCCAGCACCGCCTCCAGCTCCGGACCGTGGTCGGCCTGGCCGCAGGACCAGGCATAACCCGCGCTGGTGGTAGCCAGGGCCTTGAAACCCATGCCCGCCAACGCCCGCGCCGTACCCACGTCCCACGGATTGGGAATGAGAAAACATCCCTTCTCATGCAGTTTCCGGAACGCCGCACGCCGCGCCGCCCAACGAGACTGATCCATCTCGACTCCCTTCTTCTACGATGATGCCGGCTGCGCCACCCCCGCCGGCGGCTCGATCGCCGCGCGCGTCTTGGGCAGGCATTGCGGATAGTTCGTCTGCACGTAGGTGATCAACCCCTCGCGGATCAGGCAGCGCAAATCCCAGGCCGCGCCGGCGTCAATGGCGTCGGCCAGCGCGCGCACTTCGATGGTGTGCTCCTTGGCGTCGGAGACCTGCATCACACACACCTCGCCGCGCCACTTGTTGGTGCCGTGGACGATGCGCTCCAACTCCTGCCGCAAGGCGCCGATCGGGATCGAGTAGTCCAGGTAAAGGTACACCGAGCCCACCAGCTTGGCCGAGTTGCGCGTCCAGTTCTGAAATGGCTGCTCGATGAAGTAGGTCAGCGGCAACACCATGCGCCGCCAATCCCAAATCCGCACGACGACATAGGTCGCGGTGATCTCCTCGATCCATCCCCACTCCCCCTCCACGATGACCGCGTCTTCCATCCGGATGGGCTGCGTGAGCGCGATCTGAACGCCGGCGATCAGGTTGCCGAAGGTGGGTTTCATGGCCATGCCCAAAACCAACCCGGCGAGTCCGGCAGAGGCGAGCAGGCTGGCGCCGATAGTGCGCACCGCCGGGAACGTCAGCAGCATGATGGCCAGCGTCACGATCACCACCGTGACGGTGAGCACCCGCCGCAGCACATGCACCTGCGTCTGAATGCGGCGCGCGGCCAGGTTGTCGCTGATGTCGACGCGGTGTTTGGCGGTGATCACGTCGGCGAGCACGTCGGCAAACAAAATCACGCCCCAGGCCACGGCGGCGATCACCCCCAAGCCGGTCAGGTGCTGCAAGGCGGCGCGCGCCAGCGCCGGCATCGGCGCCACCGGCAACACCGCCAACACGGCCACCAGGGGAAAAATCCATTGCGACGGTCTCCGCCCGTGCTCCGCCACCGAGGCGGCAATGATGTGGCCCGGCTTCGATGCCCACCGGCGCAAGGCGGCAAACAGCACCGCATGCACCACCCAACCCACCCCCACCGCCAGCGCCAACACCACCACCGCGACCAGGACCGTGAGTGGGTGCCCGTGCAACAAACGGGCGAACCCGCCCAAAAACTGCCTCAGTTTCAATCACACCCTCCGCTCCGCGGTCCGGAGCTCAAACTCCATGGTGAACTCCGGCGCCGCAGGCAGCAAGCTTAAATGAAAAAACGGGGGCTCCGGAATGGAGCCCCCGTCGAGTTAAGTCAAGGAAGTAATGTAACCGCGCGGCCTAGCGATTCGAGGCGACTGCCGGGGCTCCCACGCTGGAGGGTTGGTTCAACACAAAGGCGAAGAGCTGATTACCGGCCACCGCCAGGACGTACTGTTTACCGTCGAGCATGTAGGTCTCCGGCGCATTGCCCTCGGCCCCGATTTTCGAGTGCCACAGGGTTTTACCGGTTTCCGGGTTCAACGCCACCAGGTAGTCGCCGTCACCGCCAAACAGCAGGTTCCCGGCCGTCGACAGCAGGCCCGCGTTCCGCTCCACCGGATGCCGCCACACCACCTTGCCGGTGTTGTAATCGATGGCATCGATGTTGGAGCCGAACGAAAAGTTCGCACCCCCGCTCGTCCCACCCAACCCCATCGATCCACGCGGATCGGCATCGGTCAAATACAGAATGCGCAACGAGTTGTTCTCTTCCACGTAGAACAACTTGCTGATCGGCGAGTAGCTCGGCGGCGGATAGTTGGTCACGTCGCCGTTCACGATCGAGCCCGGAATCGTCGCCGCCTTCTCCATGTTGGGAATCGGGTTGCCATTGGCGTTGACCCCATTCGCAAAGTTGACCACCTTGCCAAACTTCGAGGTCACCAAGTGCTTGCCGGTGGTGCGGTCGAGCACGAAGAAGTAGCCGTTGCGCAGCGCCTGCAGCACCATCTTGCGGGGCTGGCCGTTGAAGTTGCCATCGACGAAGATCGGGGTCTCGGTGGAGTCCCAATCGTGCATGTCGTGCGGCGAGGTCTGGTAGTACCACGCCATCTTGCCGGTGTCCACGTTGACCGCAATCAGGCTATCGGTGAACAGGTTGTCCATGGTCCCCGGGCCGCGCCCGGTGGTGTAGGCCGGGGTCGGGTTGCCGGTGCCGTAGACGTACAGGTGCGTTTCCGGATCATAAGCCCCCGCCACCCAGGTCGAGCCGGCGCCGTGCTGGGCCGCGTACAGGCTGGGCCAGGTGTTCAACCCCGGATCGCCCTGCTTCATCGGCGTCGAGTAGAGAATCCATTGCCGTTTCCCGGTTGCCGGATCCACCGACTGCAGGAACCCCGGCGCATTCTCGTCGTTGCCCGCGCCCACGATCAGGTGATCGCCAAACACCAGCGGCGCGGAATCGGAGAAGTACTGCCCGGCGAAGCTCGCCGACGGCACCGACCACTTCTCCTTGCCCGTGGCCGCATCCAAACAGATCAGGTTGTCGTCGGCCACCTCGAAGTAGAGGTTGTTGTGCCACATCGCCATGCCGCGGTTGCCGGTGTGCGTCCCGCCGCGCGTCTTCCAGTAGAAGTGCCACAGGACGGTGCCGTCGTGCGCGTCCACCGCCCAGGCGTTGTCGGGCGCGCTCAGATACAGCGTCCCGTTCACCTCCAGCACGCTGCCGGCGAACCGCGCCGGACCGCCACTGTTCAACTCGCCCGTGCCGAAGCCGCCGACGATGGTGGGCGTTCCGCCCCCGCCGCCGAAGCCGCCCCGCCGCCCGCCGGCCGGGGCGCCGGTGCCGGTAGGCCCGGAGCCGGATTCCAAGCCCTCCGATACCCAGGCCAAGCTCAGATTGTTCACGTTGGACTGATTAACCAGGTCCAACGAGCTATAACGTTTGCAGGTGTAGTCGCCGCAATAGGTGGGCCAGCCGTTGTCGCCCAGCGGTTTCAGCAGCGAGGTGGGTTCGAGGCCGCCCTGCGCGCCCGCGGAGGCCGGGGCCTCAGCCGGGGCGGATTGCGCCAGGGCGAAACTGGACGCCAGCAGGACAAACAACGCCGCGGAGAGAACAGTAGAGAGTCGTTTCATGTCAGTGTGCCCTTACTTCAGGGTGGCCAGATAGGCGGTCACGTTATGCATGACCGTGTCGCCGTTGGGTTCTTGACTTAGCTTGAGAACCAGGTCCTTGTGCGCCGCGTCCGGATCGGTGACCTTGACGGTCAGGTTCGCATCGCGGTCGAAGGAGTGCCGCACGTCGTCCGGGGTGGTCAGCACGACCACAAACTCGTTCTCGGTGACCAGCTTGCCGCTGAGGGTGTCACCGTTGGCCATCGTCACCGTAACCGGGTTGCCAGTGCCGCCACCGCCACCGCGGCCGCCGAAGCTGAAGCCGGTTGTGCCGCTCACCCAAGCGTTCTGCAGGCTGCGGCCATCTTCGTACTTGGCGCCAATGCCAGCCACCGAACGCTGGCCTCCCGCCTCCGCCGAGTGGCAACTGGAGCAGTTCGTGTCAAAGTCGGCTTTGCCCGCCACCGCGTCGCCCACAATCACCTTCAGCCCGGGCGTCTCCTGCGGTCCCGGCGGACGGCCCTGGGACCCGACTTGCGCCGCCACCGAATGCATGTAGGCGGCGATCGTGTCCACGTCGTCTTTCGACAGCGTCTGCGCCGGCATCCCGAAGGAGGCCTGCGATCCCGCCACGATGGGCTCAATCAGCTCGCCATTCTGATCGTTAAGCAGGTTCTGGGAGGCAACCAAATTGCCGCCTTTGTCGCTGCCCAGCATGTCCGCGGCGTGGCAGGAGGCGCAGTTAGCGTCATATAACTCCTTGCCATGCGCAATGACCTCGGGCGCCGCCAGCGGCCGCATATTCTGTTCGTAGTTGCCGCGCCGCGCCGGCCGTGCAGGCGCCGCACCCGCGGCACCGCGGCCGCGCCCCGCGCGGCCGGGCGCCTGCGCTCCCAGTTGAACCGCCAAGCCCAGGCCCACGGTTAAAGCCACGCCAAATGTCCATTTCGTTAGTCGCAACACACCACCTCCCACACACCAGCCGTCAAGCACTCCAACCGGCGGTATCTTCCCTCCTTTCGACCGCTCAAGTCAAGGAGTTCCTATATATTTCCTAATGTTTCGCCATGACGAATCTGTACTATTGCGCTGAGCTGGCGGCGAGCGGCGGTTCCGCGCCCGGCACCCGCCGCAGCCGCCGCCCCAGCAGGATGAGCAGCAGCGCGCCCGCGATCAGCGCCGCCAGCGCGTCGGTCAGCAGTAAGCCGCGCGCACCGAAGTGCTTGAATCCCTGCCCATCCGCCCACGTCATGTAGACGATGGCGCCGTTGGTAGCGGCGCTGAACAGACCCAACTGCGTGCTCGCCACCGCATTGTGGCGGCCGACGATTTCGTATCCCAAGGCGTTGAAGGCGGCGTAGGCCACGCCGGCCACCCCGTTGTACACCAGCACGCCCACCACAAACGTGGCCGCATCGCGCGGCGCATAGGCCATGGCCAAAGCGGTGATCCCCGCCGCCATGCCGGCGCCGAGGTACAAGCGCCCACGCGGGACGCGGTCGGCGGCGTAACCGCCCAGCAGCGCGCCCACCGAAGAGAAGATCGCCACCCCCGCCCCAGTCACCCAAATCACCGTTGCCGCCGGGGCATGAAAACTGTCGCCCAGGCCGGAGAACAGGTTGATCGCCGCCACCGCGCTCACCGGCGCCAAAAACAGGGCGAATCCAGTTAAGCACTCCGGCGTCCGCACCGCCTGCCACACCATTTTCAGCGCCGAGGTGAAGATCTGGCGGAAATGGAATTGCGAGCGCGACGGCGAAGGAAACCAGATCGTGGGCGCCACGCCCAGCACAATGGTGGCGCCGAGTCCCAGCCCCAGCGTGTGCAGCGCCACTTTCTGCGAGAGCGCCATCACCGCCATCGCGCCCAGCGCCCCCGCGCCCAGATTGGCGACGTTGGTCCAGCCGCTCACCGCCCCGCGGCGGGCATCGGGAGTGATCTCGGCCGTCCAGCCCGTCAAGGCGCCGGAGTAGAGCACGATCGCCAGCTCAGCCAGCAGCAGCAGCGCCGTGGCCGGACCCAAGTGATGCGGCGAGAGCACCGCCAAGGCCGCCGCAATGCATACCGCTGCCACTCCCGCCGTTAGCCAGCAGTACGCCCGGCGCGTCAGTCCAGTGTCCATCAACGGCTGCAGCAGAAAGCCCCAAAAGGTGGGCGACATCACCGCAGCGCTGACCCCCGCCACCGTGTCCAGCGTCACCCCGGCGCGCGTCAGCAGAAACGGCAGCGCCGTAATCGTGAACCCCACCACCAGCCCAAACGGCAATACCGCACCCCCAACCACCCACGCCGGCGGCAGCGCCGGCGGCGTTCCCGCGCTGAGGTGAGCTTCCGGTTTGTTCATCATGCTCCGATATAGCGGGCGTAGAGCGAACGCGCCACCCCCGCATCCACCGTGCCTTTAATCAGCGCCCGGCCGTCGGGGAAGATGGTCATTTCCATGCCGGCGGGCGCGGCCGGGAAAAACCGCAACGCCCAGGCGTTGCCCCGCACCTCGCCCACTCCGCGCAGCCGGTCGGCCAAGGCGGCCAAATCCAGTTTTTGCCGGTGCTCGTGGATCTGTACGGCGTTGCGTCCACACAGCGTCACCGCCGCCCGCCCCTCGCCCCGCAGATGGATGAAATCGCGGCGCGCGCAGGCGCGGCACTCGCTGTCCCGCGCCGGCTCCAACTCGCGGAACTGATTCCGCCATAAATCGCAGCTCAACACCGTAGGCCGCAACGCGCTCCGGTCACCCACCAGCAGCTTCACCGCTTCCGCTGTCTGCACCGCCGCCACCCAACTCACCACCCAGCTCAGAACGCCGCTGGTCTCGCAGGTGTCGGTGATGGGGGCCAGTTCCGGCTCCCCCGGGAACACGCACGCCAGGCACGCCGTTTCCCCCGGGATCACGGTGAACGTCAGCCCGCGCGACGCCACCGCCGCGCCATAGACCCAGGGCACGCCCCGTGCCACCGCGAAATCATTGAGGAGGTAGCGGGTTTCGGCGTTATCGGTGCCGTCGAGGATAACGTCGTTGCCGCCCAACAACTCTTCCGCGTTGGCAGGCGTGAGGTCGGCGACCGCCGGCTCGATCCTGATGCCGCTATTGACCCGGCTCAGGCGTCCTTGCGCGGCCACCGCCTTGGGCAGGCCGGCGGCGGCGTCGGCCTCGTCAAACAACGTCTGCCGCTGCAGATTGCTGGCTTCGACGTCATCGCGGTCGATGAGCCGCAACCATCCCGTTCCCGCCCCCACTCCCGCCCGCGCCAGCAAGTCGGCTTGTGCCGTCCCCAGCGCCCCACATCCCACAATGGCCACCCGCGCCGCCGCCAGCCGGCGCTGGCCTTCCGGCCCAATCGGGGCGAACAGCAATTGGCGCGAATACCGGCCTGCGTCGGCGGGGATCTCCACAGAGTTCAGTCTGCCATACTGATAACGAGTACGCGCTGCCATGGGTTCCCGCTCCACCGCTCCGCCCAACTACACCTTCAGCGTCCCCGGGTTCACCCGCGCCGTGAAGGTGCTGATCATCCTCACCTGCGCCGTTTTTGTGCTGCAGTACGTCGATCAGTCCCTCAACACCACCCTGATTGAGTGGTTCGCCTTGGTGCCGGGCCTGGTTCTGCGCGGCCAGGTCTGGCGGCTGGCCAGCTACCTGTTCCTGCACGCCAGCCTCAGCCACCTGTTCTGGAACATGTTCGCATTGTGGATGTTCGGCGTCTGGGCGGAAGAGGGGCTGGGCGCGCGGCGCATGTACCAGCTCTACTTCGTCTGCGGCATCGGTGGCGGGGTGGTGGATGTGCTCGCCCACGTCTGGTTGCGGCCCGGCGCGATGAGCTACACCATCGGCGCCTCGGCCGCGATCTACGGCGTGCTGCTGGCCGTGGGCATGATGTTCCCCGACCGCCCCGTGTTTTTGCTGCTGCCGCCGGTCACCGTCAAGGTCAAGTGGCTGGTGGTGTTCTACGGCGCCCTCGAGTTTTTATTCACGCTGCACGGCGAAGGCTCCGACGGCGTGGCCCACTTCGCCCACCTCGGCGGCATGCTGTTCGCTTTCCTATTCTTGAAGATGGGGGGCGCCAGCTTCGGCCTCAGCGACAGCTATGGCAAGTGGCGCCGCCGCCAGATGCAAAAGCGGTTTGAAGTCTACATGAACAAGCGGGACCGCCGTCCCCCTTCGGGCGGCTGGACGCATTAATGCAGGTGGCGCCGTGGACGACGACTTTCTCCGTATCGACGCCACGCTCACTGACAACGAACGCCTGATCCGCGATTCCACCCGGCGCTGGGTGGACGAACACGTCCTCCCCATCATCGCCGCCTGCGCCCGCGAAGCCCGCTTTCCCCTCGAGCTCGTGCCCGCCATGGCGGCCATGGGCTTCTTTGGGGGCAGCCTGAACGGCGCCAGCAGCGTCGAGTACGGCCTCATGATGCAGGAGCTGGAACGGGGCGACAGCGCCGTGCGCAGCTTCGCCAGCGTGCAGAGCGCCCTGGTCATGTACCCCATCCACGCCTTCGGTTCCGGCGACCAGCGGCAGCGTTGGCTGCCTCCGCTGCGCTCTGGCGAGGCGGTTGGCTGCTTCGGCCTGACCGAGCCGGACTTCGGCTCGAATCCGGGCGCGATGCGCACCCGCGCCCGCCGCACCGGTAACGGCGAGATCGAGATCAGCGGGGAAAAAGCCTGGATCACCAACGGCTCCATCGCCCACCTGGCCGTCATTTGGGCCAAGGAGGGCGAAACCAACACCGTCTCCGGCTACCTCGTCGAGACTGACCGCCCCGGCGTCCGCGCCGAGACCATCCATGGAAAACACGCGCTGCGCGCGTCGGTCACCGCCAACCTTGTCCTTGACGCCGTCCGTATCCCCGCAAGCAACGCCCTGCCCGGCGCCGTGGGCCTGAAGCACGCCCTGCAATGCCTCGATCAAGCCCGTTACGGCATCGGATGGGGCGCCATCGGCGCCGCCTCCGCCTGCTACACCGCCGCGCGGGAGTACGCGCTCACCCGCAAGCAGTTCCATGGACGCCCCATCGCCAGCCACCAGCTCGTGCAGGCCAAGCTGGTCGAGATGGCCTCGGGCCTCGCTCACGCCCAGCTTCTGGCGCTGCACGTCGCCCGCCTCAAGGACCGGGGCGAAGCCACCGCCGCTCATATCTCGCTGTTCAAGCGCGACAACGTCGCCATGGCGCTCGCCACCGCCCGCGCCGCCCGCGATATCCTGGGCGCTAACGGCATTGCCAGCGACTACCCCGTCTTCCGCCACATGGCCAATTTGGAAGCGGTTTCGACCTACGAGGGCACGCACGACATCCACACCCTCATCCTCGGCCACGCCATTACCGGGATCGAAGCGTTCGGATAACCTGTTCCAACGCCTTCACGTCGATCCGATCCTTTCCAGGCAGCTTGGAAGCTCCACGAGCAGGGCGGGGCGACGAGCGGCAGTGCCGCTCGTGCCGGCCGCCAGTCGAAGCCCGCCCACAAGCGAGCGATGCTCACAGTGCGAGCATCGCGGCAGCGACCCAGCGAAAAGTGGCGAGCCACATCCGCCGTGGAGCGCAAATGCCCGTGCCAGGCGACTGCGGCCGCGCCGACGACGAGAAAACGGACCTCAGCCGCGACAAACGCGGACAGCAGTGCGATCCAGTCGGGGTGCATCGGCGCAAAGCCCTGCCAAACGGTACACCCTAAGGCTCAGTTCCCATTGCGCCGCCAAGCGCTCCTCCGGCGGGATCTGAAGCCAGTACTCCGCTTCGTGCTCGTCCGCCTCGGCGTGAGAGGCGAACGTACGCACCTGCCACTTTGCCCTGGAAACCTCCGCCATAGTGCATTATCTCGGCCTAGGACCGGCCGTAGATCGGGACCACCGCCCCGTTGATCTGGGCCGCGGCCGGCGACGCCAGCCAGACGATCAACTCCGCAATCGCCGCCGGCGGCACCCACCTGCCGGGATCCGCCGTGGGCATGGCGGCACGATTGGCGGCGGTGTCGATCACGCTCGGCAAAACCACGTTGGCGGTGGCGCCGCCCGCCGCCACCTCCAGCGCCAGCGTCTGCACCAGGGCCACGAGCCCGGCCTTGGAGGCGTTGTAGGCCGCCAAATTCGCCGCCGGCCGCACGGCGTTGCGTGATCCAATCATCACGATTCGCCCCCCCGGCTGCTCCAGCAAGCGCGGCACCGCCGCCCGCGCCATGTAAAAGGCCGCGTCCAGGTTCATCGCCATCATCCGCCGCCAGGTGCCGTCCTCGGTCTCGGCCACCGGCTGGCCGCCGGCAAAGCCGCCCATAAGATGGATCAACGCATGCGCGGGGCCATCGATGCTCGCCACCGCCCGCGCGCACTCCTCCGGCCGCGTCAGATCGTACGCCGGATGCGAGATGCCGATCACCCGGTCGCCACTCGCCTCGAACACCTGCACCACCGCCCCGCCCAACCCGCCGGAAGCACCCGTAACCAAAATGTTGCGCATGATCCAAGGGTAACGCGGCCGGCGGCGGCTAATGCACAGTCAAATTGAGCGTGGCCGAGCGTTGGCCCGATGGGCCCGAGGCGGTCACGGTCAGCACATAGCTGCCCGCCGATGTGCTCCCCGGCTGCGGCAGGTTGTTGATGCCGCCGCAGGCCGACATCAGCGCTGCCAGCCCCAGCACGAGCGCCAAGCTCCGCCGCCGCCGGGTGAGCGCGTAACCGCCCGCCAGCAGCAGGAGCGCACCCAAGCTCAGCCACGCCAGCATGGGTCCGCCCGGTGCTGAGGGCGCCGGCGGCGGCAGCGCCGTCACATCGACCGTCTGGACGGTCACCGTTACCGGCACCGCCGCTCCGGCCGCCACGCTGATGCTGCCGGGGCGGGGCGTGCACACTGCCCCTTGCGGCGCACCGCTACAGCTCAACGTGAACGCCCCCGAAAATCCGCTCGAACCTGCGAACGTGAGTGCGTAGCTGGCCGTGCCACCCGCGATCACGGTCGCGCTGGCGCCGCCGCCACTCACGGCCACATCCGCTCCCGTGCCCGCGAGTACGACCGTCTGCGGCGAACTTGCAGCGCTATCGGCCAAAGTCAAGCTGCCGGAGCGCGATCCGGCCACCGTAGGCGTGAACGACACCGCGATGGTGCAGCTCGCACCCGCCGCCAGCGAAGTACCACAAGCGTTGGTTTCCGCGAAATCCCCGGAAGCCGCCACCGAAGTGATCGCCAGCGCCGCTGTGCCGCTGTTGGTCAGCTTCAGATTCTGCGCCGCGCTGGTGTTGCCGGTCAGCTCGGCGGCGAAACTCAGGCTTGAAGCCGAAAACGTCACCGCCGGTGCCGGAGGAACGGCTGTGCCCGTCAGCGACACGGTTTGCGGCGAACCCGAGGCGCTATCGGCGATGCCCAACACCCCGGCGCGCGTGCCCGCCACGAGGGGCGTGAACGTCACCGCGATGGCGCAGCTCGCACCTGCCGCCAAACTTGTCCCACAGGTGCTGGTTTGGGCAAAGGCGCCGTTCGCACTCACCTGAATGCCGCTGAGCGCGCTGGCGCCGCGATTGGTGAGCGTGACGGTCTGGGCGGCGCTCGTGGTCCCCACCGTCTGCGTCGCAAAGCTCAGCGCCGTGGCCGAGAGCTCAACCCCCGACGTATCGCCCGATCCGCCCAAGGCGATTTCAGCCAGTCCGCCGGTGGAAGTCGCGCTCAGCCGCCGCGAATCCATCACCTTGGCGCCGAGCGCGGCCCGCGTTCCCGCGAGCGCGCCCGCAATCGCAATCGACCCGGTGATCGCGCCCGAGACGAGCGGCGTCAGTGTCACGTTGATCTGGCAACTCGCGCCGCTGGCCAGCGTGGTGCCACAGGTGTTGGTCTGGGCGAACTCGCCGCTGGCGGAGATCGTCAGGCTGGCGATGCTTTGCCCGGTATTGTTGGTGAGTGTGGCGGTTTGCGGCGGGCTGGTCTGGCCCACCGGCACCGAACCGAAGCTGAACGACGGCGGCGTCAACGTCAGTCCGTTGGGACTGCCGTAGCCGTTCAGCGATACGGTTTGCACACCGCTCGCGGAGTTATCCGAGATGATGAGCACGCCCGTCATTTGACCTAGTAGCGTGGGCGTGAAGCTCACCGTGATCGAGCAGCTCGAGCCCGCCGCCAGCGTCATACCGCAGTTGCTGGACTGGCTGAACGGCCCGAGGGCGGTGACGCCGGAGATGGTGAGCGCGGTATTGCCGGTATTGGCCAGCACCACGGTCTGCGAGGCCCCGGTGAGCGTGACACCGCTGGCGTTGGCGCCGGGGATGGGCTGGCTGCCAAACGCCAGCGCCGCCGGTGCGACCGTCGCACCCGGACCCACGCCCACGCCGCTCAACGCCACCGCATGCAGTCCGTCGGCGTTATCGAGAATCTGCAGCGTTCCGGTCTCGTTGCCCAGCGTGGTAGGCGCCATGGCTACGCTGATGATGCAACTCTGGCTGGGCGCGATGGCCGCGGTCGTACACGTATTCACCTGCGTGAAATCACCGCTCACGAGCACGGCGGCGACCTGCAGCGGCGCGGTGCCGGAGTTGGTCACGGTGACCGTCTGCGCCGCGCTGAGCGCGCCCACGGGCTGACCGCCGAAAAACAAAGAAGCCGGCGCCGCGCTGATGCCGGGCAGTGTGCCGGTACCGCTCAGCACCGCTGCCGTGGCCGTAAGCCCGCCGGTGTCGGTGACGGTGACCGTTCCGTTGCTCGGGCCCGCCACCGCCGGCGTGAAGCTGACGTTGATCAGGCAGCTGGCGCCTGCGGCCAGCGTGGCCGGACTCGGGGGGCACGCGTTCACCTGGCTGAAGTCGCCGCTCGCGGCCACCGGCGCCAGCGTGAGCGCGGTGGTGCCGCTATTGGTGACAGTGAGCGTCTGCGACGCGCTCGTGGTCCCGATCATCTCCGCGCCAAACGAAACCGCCGCCGGCATGATCGTCAGCCCAGCCGCGGTTCCCAGCCCCGAAAGCGTGATCGTCTGCGTGCCCGCCGCGCTCACGATGGTGACCGCGCCGGTCTGCGCCCCGGCGGCCGAGGGCTGGAAGCTGACATTGATGGCGCAGCTCGCCCCCGCCGCCAGGCTCGCGCCGCATCCGGTGACCTCGCTAAACCCGGATGAAGCCGTGATGGAAGTGATCGCCAGCACACTGGCGCCGGTATTCGACAGCACCACTGTCTGCGCCGCCGATGTGGTCTCAACCCGTTGTCCGCCGAAGAGCAGTTGCGCGGCGCTGAGCACCGCCCCGGGCGCCACGCCCGTGCCCGCCAGCGCCACCGTTTGCGTGCCCGCGTTATCGGTCACGACCAGCGTGCCCGCGTCGAGCCCCGCCACCGTGGGCGAGAACACCACGCTGGCGCTGCAGCTCGTGCCCGCCGCGAGCGTCGTGCACCCGGAGGTCTGCGTGAAGTCCCCCACCGTGGATAGCGCTAGTCCGGTGAGCGGCGCCGTGCCCGAGTTGGTGACCGTCACCGTGATCGGGAAGCTCGCGCCCGCCACCGCGGTCGCCGGAAATGCGACACTCGCCGGCGCCACCGCGACGCCCGGCGCGATGCCGGTACCAGCGAGCGGCACGGTTTGTGGGCTCCCGGCCGCGTCGTCGCTAATCGAGAGCGTGCCCGTGCGGGCGCCGGTCGCCGCCGGCGTGAAGGTCACGATCACGCTGCAACCGCTGGCGGCGGGAATGGTCGCGCAGTTGCCGCTGGCGCTGAAGTCGCCGCTCGCGGTGACGCCACTCACGTGCAGCGCCGCCGAGCCGGTGTTGACGATGGTGACGCCTTGCGCCACGGCCGTGCCTACGGGCACGCTGCCGAAGTTCACGATCGAGGGGCTCAAGCTCAACCCCATGGCGATACCCGAGCCCGCGAGCGTTGCCGTCTGCGAGCTGTTCGCCGCATTGTCGTTGACGGTCAGCGTTCCGCTGGCCGCGCCCGCCGCCGTGGGCGTGAACGTCACCGCGATGGCACAGCTCGCGCCCGCCGCCAACGTCGCGCCGCAACCGTTGGATTCAGCAAAAGCGCCCGAGGCCGCGATGCTTTGCAGGCTCAGTGGGCCGGTTCCGGAATTGGACAGCGTGATGGTCTGCGCCGCGCTGGTGGAACCGATCGCCTGGCTGCCGAAGCTCAGACTGCTGGACGACATCACCGCTTGCGGCTGCGTGCCCGTCCCGCTGAGGCTCACGGTTTGCGAGCTGCCGGCGCCGCTGTTGTCGGTGACCGTCAAGGCCGCTGTGCGCGCACCCGTCGCCGCCGGGCTGAACGTTACCGTGATCGTGCAGCTTGAGCCCACGTTCAGGCTGGCGGTGCAGTTGTTGGTCAGCGCGAAGTCGCTCGCGTTCGCGCCCGCCAGAGCCGCATTCGAAACCGTGAGCACGGCCCCGCCGTTGTTGGTGATGGTCAGCGTCTGCGGCGCGGAGGTGCTGGCGATGTTCTGGTTGCCGAGGTTTAGACTCGAGGCCGACAGCGCTACGCCCGCTCGCGTCTTGATCTCGCGGATGGTCCCGCCGTTAAGGTCGGCCAGGTACACGTCGCCGGCCGCATCCACGGCCACGCCCTGCATACTGGAGAGGCCTGCCGCGGCGGCGGGTCCGGCGTAGTTCGGATCGAGCTCGGTGCCTCGCCCGGTAAGGTAATGAATCGTGCCGTTGACTACCTCATCCAGGGCTGGGTAGCCGATGTCGCTGATGAAGAGATCGCCGGCGCTATCCAAGGCCAGATAGTAGGGCGTCGTGAGCTGCGCCGCAGTGGCTGGCCCCTCCAGGCCGGCCATACCGCTCGAGCCATTGCCGGCGACGGTCGAAATCGTGCCAGTCTGCTTGTTGACCTCACGTACGACGTGGTTGCCGCTGTCGGCGACATAGAGATCCCCGCTCGCGTCGAGGGCCAAACCAGCGGGCCCGCGCAGCGCGGCTGCGGCGGCCGCGCCGCCATCCCCGCTGTAACCGGCGGCGCCAGTGCCCCCATAAGTGTGAATGACGCCGTCGGGCGTGACCTCGCGCACGACGTTGTTCAAGCTATCGCTGATAAAGATGTCACCGGTCGCATCGATTGCGACCCCGCCGGGCGAGTTCAGTCGAGCCGCCGTGGCTGCGCCCCCATCTCCCGAATAACCCGCACCGTTGCCGCCCGCAATTGTGGTGATCGCACCCGCGCTCGTGATCGCGCGCACAGCGTTGTTGCCCCAGTCCGCGACGATGGTTTTATCGCCCGTCGCGTCGACCGCCGCGAACGCCGGGATTGAAAAGGAAGCAGCAGTGGCCGCGCCGCGGTCACCCGAATAACCGGTGCTGCCGTTGCCGGCGAACGCGTGGATCGTGCCATCGGCCGTGATCACGCGGATGAGGTTGTCGTAGTTCGAGGTCGCGAGCAGATCTCCGGAGGGCGTCACGACCAAGCCGTCGACCGAGACCTGAGCTTGCGTGGCCGCGCCTCCATTGCCGGTTTCGCCGGCGAAGCCGTTGCCCGCAACGGTGGTGATCACGCCGCCGGCAACCTGCCGGATGCGGCCCTCGCCGCCATCGGTAATCAGAACGTTGCCATTGGAAAGCACGGTGACGCCAGTCGCCCGCATGAAGATGGCCTGCGCAGCCGGACCGCCGTCGCCCAGGGCCGAGTTGATCTTGGCCGTGGTCGTCACCGTGTCCTGGCCGGCGAAGTCTTGCATGATGCCGGTGCCCGCCACGACTTCACGCACGCCGTTACCGGTGGCGACGTACAGGTTGCCAGCGGCATCCAGCGCCAGCCCGCCCGCATACTGCGCGATCGGCACCGTCGCCTGCGTCGCCGGGCAGCCGTCGCCCAGCCTATTCGCCGCCGCCGCGCACGCGCCCGCTCCCGTGGGCGGCTCACCCGCGTTGATGGCGATTTGTCCCGTCTGCGCGGTGACTTTCCAGATGACGCCGTTGGTCGCATCGGCGATGTAGACATCCCCGGCCGCGTCCAACGTCACGCCGTTGACCAAACCGATCGATACGGCCGTGGCCGTTCCGCTCGTGCCTACGCCCGCCACATTCAGCACACCGTTGGCGCCAGTTCCAGCGACGGTCTTGATCACACCGCTCCCGGCCATGACCTCGCGCACGGTGAAGTTGGCCGTGTCGGCGATGTAGAGGTCGCCGGCGCCGTCAACCGCCACCGCACGCGGGGTGTTGAGTTCGGCCTGCAGGGCGGGCCCGTTGTCGCCCGCATAGGCACAGATGCCGTTACCGGCCACGGTGGAAATGATGCCGGTCGCGGCATTCACCTCGCGCACGACGCAGTTGCCCACGTCGGGGATGTATAGATTCCCGGCCGCGTCCACCGCCATGCCGGTGACCGCACTGTTGATGTCGAGCCGGGCCTGGCTTGCCGGCCCGCCATCGCCGCTATACCCGGCGACACCCGTACCCGCGTAGAAGGTCAGCGTTCCGGCGGGTGTGATCTTGAAGACGGTGTAAGGCCGCACGGCCTGACCTTGGGCGACGTAAAGATTGCCGGCCGCGTCCGCCGCCGTTGCTTGTGGATCGGACAAACTCACGGCGCTGGCTTGATAGCTGTGCCCTGGCACCAGTCCCGGCCCAGCGATGGTCGCAATGCTCGCCTGCTGCGTGCTGGGGTCGTAGCCGATGCCGCGCACGCCGATAATCTGCGGGCTGCCGCTGGCGTTATCGGTGACTTGGACGATGCCGCCGCCCGTGCCCACGCTGTTGACCGTGTGCACCACGCTCAACGTGCAGTGCGCGCCCGCGGCCAGCGTCGAGCCGCAGTCGTCGGTGACGGCGACGGTCGAGTTAAAGGGCAGAGTGCTGATGGAGCTGATGGTCAGCGGCCCGGTCCCGGGATTGGTCACGACGATGGTTTGCGGCGCGCTGGCCACGCCCACCGGCGCCGACGGAAACGTGAGGTGGACGGGCGAGAAGGCTATCCCCGGCGCCGTTCCCGTTCCGCTCAGCGCCACCGTCTGGGTGCCCGTGCCCGCGTTGTCGGCCATGGTCAGCGTGCCCGCCAGACTGCCGGTCGCCGCCGGCGTGAACGTCACCGTGATCGTGCAGCTCGCGCCCGCCGCCAGCGACGCCCCGCAGGCCGAGGTCACAGCGAAGTCGTTGGCGTTCGTCCCGGTGATCGCCGAAATCACGACCGGGAACCCGCTGGGGTTGGTCAACGTCACCGTCTGACTGGCGCTGCTGGTGCCCACGTTCTGGCCGCCGAAATCGAGACTCGAGGCCGAGACGTTGAGGGTGGGCTGGGTGAGCACCTCGTACACGGTTTGTCCGCACACGTCTCCGACATACACGTCACCCACCGAGTCAGTGGCCACGCCTTGGGCGCCGCACACGCCGTTTGCCGCGCCCAGCGCCTGCTGCAGGATGCCCGTGGCGGCTGAAACCTCGTAGCCGGCGTTGGCCGTGGAATCGATGATGAAAAGGTTTCCCGCCGGATCGAGGGCGATATCGCTGGGGCCCTCCAACTCGGCCGAGGTCGCCGCGCCGCCGGAACCGCTGGTTCCCGAAACACCGTTGCCGGCCACGGTGCTGATCACCCCCGTGGCCGCGTTCACCTCTCGCACGACGTGATTTGCGACATCAGCGATGAAAAGATCGCCGCTGGCATCCACCGCCAACCCTTCGGGAGCGCGCAGCTCGGCCGCTGTCGCCGCGCCGCCATCGCCGCTATAGCCCGCAGTCCCGTTACCGGCGTAGGTGTGGATGATGCCATCGGGCGTGACCTCGCGAACGACCGCGTTATGACTGATGAATACATCACCCGCGGCATCCACCGCGACGCCAGACGGGGTGCTCACTTGAGCCGCCGTCGCTGCGCCGCCATCACCGCTATATCCGAGTCCATTTCCGCCTGCGAAGGTGGTGATCACGCCCGCAAGACTGATTTTGCGAATCGCGTCGTTGCCGAGGTCAGCCACGAAAATATCGCCGTCCGCGTCGGTGGCTACGCTTCTTTGGAACTTGAACGTGGCGGCGGAGGCGGGGCCATTGTCGCCGCTGTAGTCATAGGCCCCGGTGCCGGCGAGGGTGCGAATCACGCCTCCTTTGACCTCGCGGATCAGGTTGTCGTACTGATCGCTGATGAGCAGGCCGCCGTTGTCCTCCACCGCCAACCGCACAGGGATAATTTGAGCGCTGGTTGGTGCGCCGCCGTCGCCGGTGTCGCCGGAGAAGCCGTTGCCCACGATAGTCGTGATCACGCCACCACTCACGCGCCGGACCCGGTTCTGGCCGCCATCGGCGATGAGCACGTCGCCGTTCGCCAGCGGAAAAACCCCCGAGGCCCGCGTGAATAACGCCGCCGTGGCCGGGCCACCATCGCCGATCGCCGAGGCGAGCTTGTCGTTCTCGACCGTGCCCACTTGGCCGGCGATGTTCTCCATGACCCCGCTGGACGCCAGCACCTCATGGACACTGGTGGCGGCAGCGATATACAGATTACCGGCCGCATCCAAACCTAATCCGCGCACAACGTTAGGCAATCCGAAGAGGGCGCTCGTGGCGGGGCAGCCGTCGCCAACCCCATCGCTCGCCGCCGCGCACACCGCGCTGCCCGGAACCTGACCGGCGAAGAGCGCGATCTGGCCAGTTTGTGCCGCCACCCTCCAGACCACGTAGTTGAAAGTGTCGGCGATATAGAGATCGCCATTGACCGCCACCGCGAGCCCGCCGGGGTTGCCCAGGGCCACCGTCGTGGCCACACCTCTCACCAATGGGTTCGCTCCGCTCAATGACCCTTTCACGCCCGTCCCGGCCACGGTCTTGATCGCACCCGTTCCGGCCACTACCTCCCGCACGGAGTAATTGCCGGTATCGGCGATGAATAGATCGCCGGCAGCATCCACCGCAACCGCCTGCGGGTCGTTCAATTCAGCGCTGCTAGCCGCGCCACCATCACCGCTATAGCCGCAGGTGCCATTACCCGCCACGGTCGCAATTGTGCCGGTCGAGGCGTTGACCTCCCGCACGCGGCAATTGCTGGAATCGGGAATGAAAAGGTCGCCGGCAGCGTCCAGTGCCACGCTCGAGACGATTGGGCCGAGGTTCAATTCGGCCTGCGCCGCTGGCCCGCCATCGCCGCTGGAACCCTTCGTTCCGTTCCCGGCGTAGAAGGTCAGCGTGCCGCCCGGCGTCACCTTGAGCACGGCGTCTGGGAAACCGAAACCATTCACGACATAGAGGTTTCCTGCCACGTCCGCCGTTACCGCAGAAGGGGAGACCAGGCTCACCGCCGTGGCGGCGTAGCTCTGGCCCGGCACCAGCCCCGGTCCGGCGGCGGTGACCAACTGGTAGGAGTCAACGGCCGCGGGATCAACACCGCGCCCGGTCAACGCCACCACCTGCGTGCTGCTGCTGGCGTTATCGGCAATGGAGAGCGCGCCCGCGCGCACGCCCACCGCTGTGGGCGTCGAGGTCACCGTGATCGCGCAGTTCGCGCCTGCCGCCAGCGAAGCGCCGCACGCGTTGGAGGCGATGGCGAAGTCGCCGCTCGCTGTCACACTGGTGATCGTGAGCGCGGCCGTGCCGCCATTGCGGAGCGTCACCGTCTGGCTGGCGCTGGTGACGTTCAGATCCCGGGCCACAAACGTCAACGCCGACGGCGACACGGTCGCGACCGGGGTCTGCGCGTTCGCCGCGAGGCCCAGAAAACCCAGAAACGCGATGGCGACAGCCGGGGAACGGCGGAATGTGTGAGCGATCATGGCAACCTCTCGGCGCGAGTCATTCACGCCCGGCCATGATTGTTAAATCAGCGAGAACGTCATGTCATCTCCCATATGGGAGTTTTTGATGTGACAACAGCTAGACACCCGGCAGGCGCGAGATCAACCGCACCAGCTCGCTTTGCCGCCGCACGCCGGTTTTGCGGTAGATCGCCTTCAACTGGAACCGCACCGTGGCAGGGGTGGTGCGGCCTTGGTCCGCGATCTCCTTCGGGTCCCGTCCGCCGGCCAGCAGCATGGCGACGCGGGCTTCGGCGGGGGTGAGCGCGAACAGGGACAACAGCACCGCCTCCCGGCTCTTGGGCGCCGATGCCCTATCGCTGACCAGCACCACCAGCTTCGCCCGCGCGGGGATATCCACCTGCTCGGGGGCGACCGGAAGCAGGCACAGGTGCACCGCCCCGCGCGCGCCCTGGATGGTCATGCCGTCACCGCCAGGCCCCACGCCAAAAGGGTCGATGGCGGCCCGCAGCCATTGCTCCAATCGTCCCGCCGCTACCGGCTCGGAGACGATCAGCCGGCCCCCGCGCACCGCCAGGCCATCGTTCCGGTTCAAAATCGCCTCCCCCGTGCGGTTCACGAACGCCACCGCCCCGGCCGCGTCCAGCCCGATCAAGCCCGCATCCAGCGCGTCCACGGCGTGATGGGCCGCCACCATCGCCTCGCGCAAGTCCAGCACCTGCTCGTGAATGGCGAACGCCCGGCGGAAATGCGGGTAAAGCATCCGCCACTCGTCCACCGCCCGATCATCCCAATCGCCCTGGCGCGGGCTGCGCAACATCGTCAGCGTAATCTTATCGGTCACGATGCCGCCCTGGTAGAAGTGATCGGGATCGTGCTTGCGGGCGAAATCGTTCCAGTACTCCGAGGCGCGCACCTCGCTGGCGCTGGTCACCGAACTTCCCCGGCCGATGAACACCTGGCCCGGCTTCGGCGGCACCACGCCCGCGCGCGCATAGCCGCCGTACCAAGGGTCGCGCAGCGCGAAGTGGTCCTGATATAGCCGCTGCGCCTGCTCGCTCCAACCGTGCACGCCCGCATGCACGCCCCGCTCCGGGCGGTAATTCACGATGAACGCCAGCGTTGGGCAATCGAAATAGGCGGAGCAGCGGCGCAAAAACTCCGCGCGCATGCCGGTATCGACCGCTGAGCCGTACAGCACATCCAGCAAATCGTCGAACGACGGCCGCTTCCGAACACGGCTGGGAACCCGCGTGGGGACCATAGTGACTCCCAAACTCGCGCAGAATAACACGGCTCTCTCCCGTATGGGAGGCGGCGGTGGCTAGGGCAGGAGCGGCGGTGGGCCGCCGTGCTGCTCGACGTAGGCGTGCAGCGCCGCCCAGCGGGCTTCGACGTCCGCCAACTTGCTGGGAATCGCCGCCGTCAGCACACGGTGGCCCTCCGGCGTCACCAGCACATCATCTTCGATGCGCACGCCGATACCTTTGTACTTCTCAAACACCGGTTTCACTTTTTCAGTGAACACCTTCCACGCCGCCGGATCGGTCGCGGGCAAATCCTGCGTGAACGTGTTGGGGCGGAAGTACAGCCCCGGCTCCATGGACATGATGACGCCCGCGCGCCGCTCCAGCCCGCCCACATCGTGGACGTCCAGCCCCATGGCGTGGCTGGGGCCGTGGAAGTACCAAATCCGCATCTGATCGAACGCGGGCGGCGCGCCCGGCGCGGTGGTGATCAGCCCCAGCCGCTCCAGCCCGGCGATCAAAATCCCGTTGCCAACCGGGTTGAAGTCCGGGCTGCCCGGCTTGATGGAGGCGATCATGGCCTGCTGCGCGGCGTAAACCAGGTTGTAGATCTCAGCCTCTGGCGGCGTGAACGTCCCGTTGATGGGAAATGTGCGCGTCACGTCCGCCGACATGTGCCGGTACTCGGCGGCGGCGTCGATCAGCATCAGCCCCTGCGCCGGGATCTGCCCCTGGTCGGTTTCATAGTGCAGCGTGGTGGCGTTCACGCCGCTGGCCACGATCTCGGGGTACCCCCAACCATCTGCGTGCCGCATGCCGAAGACGGCATCGAACTCGGCCCGGACCTGGTACTCCCACCGTCCCGGCGCGGTCATCGCCCAGGCGCGCATGTGCGCCTCGGCGCTGATGTCGTCGGCGTGCTGCATCAGCGCGATCTCCCACGCCGATTTGATCGCCCGCAGCCGCGCAAAGATCGGCGCCGGATCCAGAACCGTCAGCTGGGGTGCGCTCGCCGCCAGTTGCGTCCGCAGCGCCATCTCCTCCGGATATTCGCGCGCATCGCCGCTGAGCAGATAGAGGTGGCCGCCCTTCGGCACATGATCGAGCACGCCACTGAGCACATCGCCAAACTGGGCGGCATCCCGGATGTCGTCAATCCCGCTGCGCGCGCGCGCCTCGGCGGCGGAGATTTCGTGCCCGGTCCAGCTCTCCTGCGCGGGATCGGGATTGATCAAATACAGCACCACCCGCGCCTTCGCCCCCGGCGACAGCACCAGGATGCCGCCCGGCTGGTTGATACCGGTCAGATACCAGTAGTTATTCTCCTGACGGTAGGGGTAATCGACGTCGCCAGAAAAATCCCGCGCCTGCGCGGCGAACAGGATCAGCGCGTCATTCGGACCGAGCGCCGCCAGCACCGCCGCCCGGCGCCCGCTCAGCTCGGCCGCGTGCGCGGCCGGCGACTGCACCGGCGCCGGAGGCGTCCGCATCCAGATCGCGGGCCAGCTCAACAAAAGCAGGACGGCCAAGCTATGATGGCGCATGCGCTCTCAGATTATAGATCGCGGGCACCCGGCTGCCGCCGCCCGCTCCGCGCCAGCGGCCGGGCCGGGGCCCCTCAGCCCAGCCCGGCCGTTGGCGCGTGCTCACGCCGTGGGCAGCATCGCGCTGACCGCACTCTTGGCCCTGGCCGCCGCCGCGCAAATGCCCTCCAAAGCCGTCACCCTGGTGCCCGACTTCGCACCCGGCTCGGTGCTGACCTACTCGGTCGCCATCCACTCCAACGTCGGCACCCACATCCAGATGGATATCAAAGCTGAGATCGCCATGCACATCCTGGCTGCCGCCACCCCTGGCAACTTTGACGCCGAGCTGCGCTTCACCCAATACACATCCACCGTCAAAGCCGACAACCCCACCGATCAGCAAAGCGTCGCCGCCCAGGCCGCCGCCACCGATCACGCCGCCCAGTCCATGCCCGCGGTTCATTTCCGCATCAATGGCCCGCAATTCACCACCGTCTCCCGCCCCCAGGGCGCCGACTACGACCAACCCGTCCAAATGCTCGCCGAGCTGGCCCGCATGGATACCCTTCCCACCGGCCCCACCACCGTCGGCGCCCGCTGGACCCGCGTCCGCACCCAGCAGATCCCCACCCTCAACTTCTCCCTGCCCCTCACGCTCGAGTGTCAGCTCACCGCCGTCGGCACGCTCGAGGGCCAGCCCTCCGCCACCGTCGTCGTCCACTCCCATGGCTCCAGCCAGCTCCCGCCCGGCTCCCTCCCAGGCACCCAGCAGATGGCCGCCCAAGGTCTGATTCCCGAAGCCACCGTCGGCTTCGATACCACCGCCACTTCGCGGTACCGCTTGCCCCAAGCCATCCTCGATCTAGCCACCAGCACCACCCACGACACCATGGACATCCGCTTCATCGGCCCCAGCCCCCAGGCCCAAACCACCAATACCGACATCGACTCCACCGCCACCGTCAAGCTCGTGGGCATCACGCATCCATAACCTGCGTACACAGGCTATGTGGGTTATGATGGCTCATGAAGAACATCACTCTGGCGATCGAGGAGGAGGTCATCACCGCTGGTCGCGCCTACGCGGCCCGGCACAACACCACCCTCAACCAGCTCGTCCGCGACCTGCTCGAGAAGACGGTCATGCCCGATCGCCGAGCCGCAGCCGAGGAGATGCTGCGGGTATTGAACGGAATTTCGGGTCACTCCCGCGGCTGGAAATGGAATCGCGAAGAAGCCCATGAAAGGCGCGGTTGAGCGCCCGCACCTTCATCGACAGCAATGTGCTCCTCTATGCCATCGATGACGAGGACCCCATTAAACGAACGGTCAGCCGGACCGTCCTGCGCCAATTGATGGAATCGCAAAACGGGGTCGTCTCCACCCAGGTGCTGCAAGAGTTCGCCGCGGTCGCCACCCGCAAATTCGGGATTTCCCCCACCCAGGCGAAAGCAGCGCTGCGGTCGTGGGCAGCGTTGGATACCGTCCTGCTCACGACCGGTGTGATCTACGACGCCATCGACGAGATGACACTCAGTCGCCTCGGCTTTTGGGACAGCTTGATCATCGCCGCCGCCGCCAGCGCCCACTGCACCGAGTTGCTAACCGAGGACCTGCAGCCCGGCCAGACCATCCGCGGCGTCACCGTGCGCAACCCCTTCGCCTGAACGTTCCGCCGATAAATTCACGCCCAGCTTGCGCGGCGCTGCGACGCTGGTTATATTAAAATATAACCGTGAAACCCTACCCCGCCCGCCTGCGGCGCGTGGGTGGCTCGGTCATGCTGGCCGTGCCGCCGGTGCTGCTCAAGATGCTCCGCCTCGGGCCGGACGCACATGTCGAGTTGGCCGTTGAACAGGGCAGGCTCGTGATCGAACCGCGAACGCGCCCCGCCTACGCTTTGGACGAGTTGCTGGCGCAGTGCGACG
This sequence comes from Terriglobales bacterium, assembly GCA_025451775.1. GTDB lineage: Bacteria > Acidobacteriota > Terriglobia > Terriglobales > SCQP01 > SCQP01. The sequence continues at coordinate 97 of JANWJU010000050.1, read as the reverse complement.
CCGCCGCTCCGGACGAATCCGCCGACCGCGAGTGGACCAGCGGTCCGCGGTGCGGCAAAGAACTGATCTAATGCGGCGCGGCGAAATCTGGTGGGTG
>JANWJU010000049.1 GCA_025451775.1 Terriglobales bacterium | reverse complement strand
TGGTCGGGAATTTGTCGATTGCGTTCCTGATCAACGCCGCCATTCTGGTGTTGGCGGCGATTGTCTTTTTCGGCAAGACGAGCGTGGCCGTGGCGGGCGGGCAGGTCATTCCACTCAATGGGGCCACCGATTGGATCCAGGCGGCTAACCTAACGCTGGCGCCGCTTTTGGGCACGGCTGCCGGGAGTGTCCTGTTCGCCGTCGCCCTGCTGGCCAGCGGGCAAAGCTCGACCATTGTTGGCACCATGGCCGGGCAGGTGGTGATGGAGGGCTTCATGCGGTGGCGCATCAAGCCCTGGGTGCGGCGGCTGGTCACGCGTTCGCTGGCCATCGTCCCCACGGCGGTATTCATCGGCCTGCGTGGCGCCAACAACATCAACAACCTGCTGGTCTTGAGTCAAGTGGTGCTGGCGCTGCAGCTGCCGTTTGCGATGTTCCCGCTGCTCCACCTCGCCAGTTCCCGCAAGCGTATGGGACAATGGCGGCTGGGCTGGTTCCTGCTGACCGCCGGCTGGACGTCGGCGCTGGTGATCACGGTTTTCGACTTTTACGGTCTGCCGGACACGGTGCGGCTGGCGTGGCAATTCCTCGGCGGCCAATAGCGGTAGACGGAGGAGGCAGCGGGAGATCAGGGTCGCCACGGCACGCCCATGTATCAAACCATTCTTCTAACCTTGGATGGCACGCCCACCGACCGCGCCATCATCGAGCACGTCAAGGCGCTGGCGAAATTGTTGGGCAGCCGGGTGGTGTTGCTGCATGTCGCCGACGGCTGGGCGGCACGGACCTACGGACCCGAGGCCACCGGCCAGGAAATCACCGAGGATACGGCGTATCTGGCCAAGGTCCGCCAGGAGTTTCAAGTCGACGGCGTCGACGCTGAAATGGAATTGGCCTTCGGCGATCCCGGCGATGAAATTGTCAAATGGGTGGCGCGGCGCGGCTGTGATCTGGTGGCGATGAGCACGCACGGCCACGGTTTTCTCGCCGACTTGTTTCTGGGCAGCGCCTCGCGGCACGTCCACCACAATATTTTCGTGCCCGTGCTGCTGTTGCGGGCGCGCTAGCGCGCGCCACCGGCTTGCGTGCTGACGTGGGAGCGGGAGCGGCCCAGCGAAAAGGCGCTTCGGTTGCCGGACGCGATTCCGGCCGGCGCGGGGCAGCGGTGTATACTGGGGCGAGGGCCATCTCGGGTGCGCCCGCGCCTTGCCCAATGCGGTGAGTGTAGCTCAGCTTGGTAGAGCGCTGGATTGTGGCTCCAGTGGCCGAGGGTTCGAATCCCTCCACTCACCCCAACTTTTCTCCTGAAGAATCAATGGTTTAGCACCCATGCCTGCCCCGCCGGGACAGCCCCAGGGCGCACAGTTCCACACGCCAGGCGGTTGAAAGCGTGGAAGCAGTAGCTCCAGGCTCCGTTCGAGGGGCCGGCGGCCCGCGATCGGCGTATGCTAGGGGCAGGTGGTGGCTTCACACGATCGGGCTTAGCGGAATCCTTCCCTTCTAGCGAGGTTCACATGAAATCCGCGCGCTGGCTTCTGCTTGCTTTGCTGGTACTGGCAGTCGTGGTCCCGCGCTCCCTGGCGGGCGGCACTGGCCCGACGGACGCAATGTCCCTCCTGCACGTGCGCATCGTGCGGCTGAGTTTCGTCCAGGGAGAAGTCGCCGTGCGCCAGTCGGGCGCAGCCGCCTGGAGCGCGGGCGCGGTGAACACGCCGCTCCAGGAGGGATTTTCAGTTGCGACCGCGGCGAACAGCGTCGCCGAGATCGAGTTTGAAGGCGGGTCCACGGCGCGCCTGGGCCAGGATTCGCAAATTGATCTCAAGGAACTCGCGCTGACGCAGCAGGGCGACCGGATCAACGAACTGACCCTGAGCAAGGGTTATGCGACCTTTCACTTCACGCCCGAACACCACGATCAAAACGTGATCGATGCCTCCGGCCTGAAGATGACCATCCACGGCCAGGCCGAGTTTCGGACCAACCTCGACAACGATGCCTTGCGCCTGGAGGTCTTCAAGGGCCAAGTCGAGACTCTGAGCGATGGCAAGACGGAAGTCGTGGGCGATAACCGAGTCCTGACCTACGATCCCAATGCGGTTGCGGCGCTGAACGTCACCCAAGGGATTCAGCCGGACGGATGGGACAAGTGGGCGCAAGCCCGGGATACGCAAGCGGTGCTGGCCAGGAATGATTCGTCGGCGGTGCTGAGCCATTCCTTATACGGATGGTCGGATCTCGATACGTACGGCGCATGGGGCTCATTCCCGGGCTACGGCGACGGGTGGGCGCCCTATGAACCGGCCGGCTGGTCTCCTTATTCCGCCGGGCAGTGGGACTACTATCCCGGCTGGGGATTTACCTGGGTTTCGGCCGAGCCCTGGGGATGGCTGCCTTACCACAACGGAGCTTGGAACTACGACGCCTCCATGGGTTGGTTTTGGATGCCGGGTTCATTGGATAGCTGGAGCCCAGCTCTGGTGAATTGGTATCAAGGTCCGGGCTGGGTGGGATGGGCTCCGGTCGGCAGCGGCGGCGGCGCCTGCCGGATTACCGCAGCCGGCTGCCTGCAGGCGGTTGCGCCGGGAACGCTGGCGCGAGGCGTCCCGCTGCGTCCGGGCGGCACGGCGTTTGTCCATCTGACCCCCACGAGCGCGGGCGCGCAAATTGACCCTCCGCACCTTCGCAGTACCGCTTCAGGGCGTCCGGTGGCGGTGCTCGGGCCTCCCATCGACCTGCGGCGCCTGGCGCCAAACCAGGCTTCGCCGTCGCCCCACCTGGCTCCGTCGAGCGTGGTGATGGGCCGCGAAGTTAGCCCCACGACCTTCCTGCATCACGGGTTCCTGTCCGGCCCGCGGGTGATCCACGCCCCGCTCGGTCGTACCCTGGGCGGGACGGTGCCGACCGTGATGAGCCGCAACGGCGACATCTCGATCAATCCCAGCTATCGCGGTGCTCCTCGCACGGTCGCGGGTTCCGGCGGCCCCGGCAATCCCAGCATGAGGAGAGACGCGCCGGCCCGAAGGCCCATCATGTTGGCGCATGGTGGCGGCGCGGCACGGGCAAGCATGTCCGGCGCTGCGGTTGACTCGCGGGTTTCCGCGGGGCCGAGCCCCGCGGCGAGCCGGGACGTCATGTCGAGCGCTCCCCTGGCGAGCCCGAATGCAGCTTCCGGATCCGGGGCGAGGACTGGGGGAGCCGCACGCGTCTCCGCCGGCCCTGGCGCACGACGCTAAGGCGCGACTCGCTCTCAAGCCACGGCGTTGACCAGCGTACCGATACCCTCGATGCCGATCTGGATGTCGTCGCCCGGCTGCAGCGTGAAGGAGTCGGGCGGTACGATGCCGGTGCCGGTGAGCAAGAAACAACCGCAGGGAAATGCCTGCTCGCGAAACAGGTAGTCGGCCAGCGAGGCCGGGTCGCGCTTCATGGCGCTCAACGCGATGCTGCCGGAAAACGCCGTCTCGCCGGCGCGCAGAATTTTCATCTCGATCTGGGTGGTTGCCGGCAGTGCTTCCTTCCGGATGACGATCCCGGGCCCCAACGCACAGCTGCCGTCATAAACTTTGGCCTGCGGCAGGTAGAGCGGGTTTTCGCCTTCAATGTCACGCGAGCTCATGTCGTTTCCCACGGTGTAGCCAATGATCTCGGCCCGGGGATTGACCAACAGCGTCAACTCCGGCTCCGGCACCGACCAGGCCGCATCCCGGCGGATCCGCACCGCCTGCCGCGGCCCCACGACCTTCGAGGGCAGGGCCTTGAAAAAGAGCTCGGGACGTTCGGCCGCATAGACGCGGTCGTAGAAGCCCCCGCCTCCCGCATCCCGTGACTCACTCATGCGGGCGCTGCGGCTGCGCCAGTAAGTCACTCCAGCCGCCCACACCGGCTGATTCTCGATCGGCGCCGCCAGATCCGCCTCGTTCCAGCGCGCGAGCGGCGTGCCCTGGCCGGCCAGCGCGGATAAATAGCCGTAGAGATCCGCATGCGCCACCAGAGCGTCGAACGACTTCTCCGCGAGGGGAAAGTATGCACCCTCGCGCTCAACCACCCACCCACCTTTGGTTTTGAAAAGCTTCATCTAGAATCCTTGCCGATTAGGAACAACGTTCCGCCGCCGGTGGCGCAGACCACCCCCAAAGCGAGTGATGCTCACAGTGCGAGCATCACGGGAGCGACCCAGCGAAAAGTGGCGAGCCACCGCCCGCCGCCTTTCTCGAAGATAGCCAGAATACCGCGTTAGCGCTGCCAAAACAATCTCCGCTAATGCACGAACGGGAGCTTCCGGCCCCGCAGCAGGACGTGCCAGTAGAGCCAGGGTAAGCCGTATTTTTTCAACAGCCACATGTCGTAGCGTTCTCGGAATGGATTGCCGAAGGGCACGCTGGGTGTGGGCTGGCCGGAGTAGTCGAGCTCGCACAGCAGCATCCTGCCGTAGGCGGTCACGACCGGGCAGGCGATGTAGCCGTTGTAGCGCGCCACCGGCTCCTGTCCGCGAAGGAAGGCGAGCAGGTTGGCGGCGGCCACCAAGGCGTGGCGCGAGGCAGCCGCGCCGGTCTTGGCGTTGGGCGTTCCCGCCACGTCGCCGGCGGCGAACACGTTGGGATAATCGGCATGTTGCAAGGTGAATTTATCGACCTTCACCCAGCCCGCCAGCGGTCCCTCGGTGGCGGCCAGCGGGCCACGGCGGATGAAGTCGGGAGCGCTCTGCAGCGGCACCGCATGCAGCATATCGTAGGCTACCGTGATCCGTTCGTTGCTGGCGGAGCCTTTGACCTGGAACACCGCCTCCTTGCGTTGGGCGTGAACCTCGACCAGTTCGTGGTTGAAACGGGCATCGACACCGTAGCGCGCCAACACGGCGTTGAGTGGAGCCGCGTACTGTGGGGCGCCGTAGATGGAGGCGGTACCGGAGCCGTAGACCAGGTGCACGCCGGGCAGGACGCCGCGGCGGCGGAAATGGTCGGCGGCCAGGTAAAGGATCTTTTGCGGCGCACCCGGGCATTTGATGGGCGAGCCGGGCATATGAAACAAGGCGACGCCGCCTTTAAAGTTGCGGATCAGCTCCCAGGTGCGCGGCGCCAGCTCGAAGCTGTAGTTGGTGGAGGCGTCGCCGCGGTCGACGGCCTCGCGCAGGCCGGGAATCGCCTCCCAATTCAGTTGGATGCCGGGGGCGATCACCAAGGCGTCGTAGTCGATGGCCGCTGGGCTGCTGGTGATGACGCGCTGGCGCTCGGGGTCGATGTCGGTGACGCGCTCGCGGAGCCAGCGCACACCCCGCGGGATCATCTGCGCCTCGGCGCGCACACTGGCCTGCGGACGCACGGCGCCGCCGCCCACCAGGGTCCACAGGGGTTGATAAAAGTGGCGATCGGAAGGCTCGATCAGTGTGATCGGGCCCACGTGGGTGCGAGCGAGCAACCGCGCGGTGATGATGCCGGCGGTGCCGCCGCCAATGATGACGATGCGTGATGCAGCCATGGGAAGGACGTCTCCTGAACGTCGAACGGGTTCGAAGTGGAGAGGGGATGGCGGAGGAGCGCTCGCGGGTCAAGCGGCTCAGGCACCGGTGCCAGGCAGGGAACGACAACAGCGGCGCGCCGTGGTTTGGTCCATGTGCATCACGCCGCACCCTCGACCCACCCCGCCGGCTCGTAAATGCAGGCCGGATCGGCGGCCAAGGGGTCGCCGGTGTAGGCCAGCGCCCGCGCGCGGGATCCGCCGCAGATCTCGCGGAACTCACACGCGCCGCATTTTCCCCCGAGGCGGCTCGAGTCACGCAGCGCGACGAAGAGTGGGGAGTTGGCGTAGATGCCGGCGAGCGGTTCCCGCCGGATGTTGCCGGCCGATCGCGGCATGAATCCACTGGGATAGACCTCGCCCAAGTGGGAGATGAAAACGAAACCCTTGCCGTCGTTGAGTCCGCGCGGGGCGCGTCCGATCCCATCGGGGTGGCGCCGGTCCGCGGGGCGGGACGCGCCGGTGAGCTTGCGCTGCTGCGCCACATAGCGCCGGTAATGCATGGCCTCGGTGGTCTTCACATCGAAGCGCGCCCGCAGGGAGAGGGCGTAGAGTTTCTCGAAGAGGAGTTCGATGGCTTCGCCGCCAAGGCCGTCCCGCAGGGTGGCGCGGCCTACCGGGATCAGGAAGAACACGCTCCACAGGACGATGTCGAGCGATTCCATCAGGGCCGCCAGGGCGTCGAAGTCGTGCGCGTTGTGCCGGCTCATGGTGGTGTTGATCTGCACCGGCAAGCCCACCTCGTGCGCCCAGCCAACGGTCGCCAGCGCCCGGTCGAAGGCGCCGGGCACGCCGCGAAAGCGATCGTGGGAGGCCGCGTCGGCGCCGTCGATGCTGATCGCCAGCCGGGCCAAGCCGCGGGCTTTCAACCCCGCCAGCGCGTCCCGCGTCAGTAGCGGCGTGGTGCTGGGCGTGAGGGACACGCGCACGCCCAACCGCGTGCCGTACTCGACCAGATGAAACAGGTCGGGCCGCTGCAGCGGATCGCCGCCGGTCAGGACAAACACCGGCGCCCCCATGTTGCGCACCTGCCGGATCAGGTCCTCGCCCTCGGCGGTCGATAGCTCCAGCGGCGAACGCTGGGGGCGGGCGGAGGCGCGGCAGTGCACGCAGGCGAGGTCACAGGCCTGGGTGAGCTCCCAGATCACGATGAACGGCGTGCGCGCGAGGTCCAGTGCCGGCGACATTCCGTTTGAGGTTAGCGCGGCCGGATACATCCTGCATGTGACCCTCATCACAACAATGACAATTACGAGACTGTTACAAATGCCGGCTCTGGCCTGGGCGAAGATGGTTTTGATGACGGCTTGGCCGACGATCATTCAATGCGGCATGAAGGTGGGCATCTTCCATTGGCGGCTGGCGCGCGCGGTGGCGAGCCAGGGACAGCTCGGGGTGGTGAGCGGCACGGCGCTCGATCAGATTTATGCCCGGCGGCTGCAGGAGGGCGACCCGGAGGGCCAATCGAGGCAGCTTGGAAGCGCCACGAGCAGAGCGGGCGCCCGCTGCCGCCATGCCGACCCGCGCATCCCCAGTGGTGTCGGCCAGTCGAAGCCCGCCCGCCAGCGACCATCGGGAGCGACCCAGCGAGAAGTGGCGAGCCACCTTCTAGGGGCTTCTACCCACCTGCTGAATAACGCGTACGGCGAGCGGTCCGGCATGGTATTCTGTCGCCCGTGTTTGAGTGTGCCGCAAAGACAGCAAAGACCCGGCCGCTCACTCCGCATCTTCTAAACGCTGCGAGGTTGGTCAGTGAAAGAGCAAGGCACCGTGAAGTGGTTCAATAACGCCAAAGGCTATGGTTTTCTTACGCGCATGAGCGGGGAAGATGTGTTCGTGCATTACAGCGCGATTCAAGGCTCGGGCTACAAGACGCTGGTCGAAGGCCAGGCCGTCGAGTTTGAGGTCAAGCAGGGCCCCAAGGGGCTGCTGGCCGAGGATGTCACCGTCCTCTGAGGCCGGGCAGGGCTGGGGCGGATGGGGCCCCCAGCCTGCGCCTAAGCGGGACGCGCGCCGAAGGCGCGCTGGGTCGCGCCAGTCATTCGATCAGTGCACCTGATCGAGCGACGCCGCAACCACATCCCAGACAAAATCCAGCTCACTCGGGCTGATGGCGTAGGGCGGCAAAACGTAGAGGACTGTGCCCAGCGGGCGCAGCAGCACCCCCTGTTCCAGGTAAAAGCGCTGCAGCCGCGGGCCGATGCCGGCGAGATAGCCGTCGTCGTCGTCCACCAGTTCGATGGCGGCGACGGTGCCGGCTTGGCGGGCGTCGCCCACGCGCGGATGCTGGCGCAGGCGCGCCAAGCGCCGGGCGTGGCCCGCGGCGATGGTGCCGATTCGTTCCATCACGGGTTCGTTCGCGAACACCTCCAGGCTGGCGAGCGCGGCGGCGCAGCCCAACGGATTGCCGGTGAAGGAGTGGCCGTGGAAGAGCGTGCGGCGGCGATCGGCGGCGAGGAACGCCGCGTAGACCTCATCGCGGCAGAGGGTGGCGGCGAGCGGCAGGAAGCCGGCGGTCAGACCTTTCGACAGACACATGATATCGGGACTGATGTGCGCCTGCTCGCAGGCGAACATGGTCCCGGTGCGGCCAAAACCGGTGAGCACCTCGTCGGCGATGAGCAGCACGCCGGCCCCGTCGCAGAGGCGGCGCACGCCCGCCAGGAACTCGGGCGGCTGCACGATCATGCCGCCCGCGCCCTGCAGCAGCGGCTCGACGATGACGGCCGCGATGTGGTCGCCGCGCTGGCGGAGGAGTTGCTCCAGGCTGTCCAGGCAATCGAGGTGGCAGGTGGCGCGCTGCAGCCCCAGCGGGCAGCGGTGGCAGTAGGCGGTGTGGACGCGGTGCACCGGGAACAGCCAATCCGAGAATGCGGCGGTAAACGGTGAGGGCGCGCTGACCGCCATGGCGGCCACGGTGTCGCCGTGGTAGGCGTGCTCGAGGGCGACGATTTCGCGCCGCTGCGGCTGGCCGCGCTGCTGCCAGCACTGCACCGCCATCTTGAGCGCCACCTCGACCGCAGTCGAGCCGTCATCGGAGTAGAAGACGTGGTTGAGCCCCGCCGGGGTGAGGGCGACGAGGCGCTGGGCGAGTTCTTCGGCGCCCGGATGGGTGCAGCCGGCGAGGATGACCTGCTCTAATCTGGCCGCCTGGGCGGCGATGGCGGCGGCGATGCGGGGCTGGGCGTGGCCGTGCAGCGTGACCCACCAGGAGCTGATGGCGTCGAGGTAGCGGCGTCCATCGCGGGCTTCGAGCCAGGCGCCGTCGCCGCGCACGATCTCGAGCGGCGGGGCGAGGTCCAGCATTTGCGTGTAGGGATACCAGACGCGGGCGGCAGGCGATTCAGTCACCAGACGGGCTCCAATCGTTGAAGTCGCGTGTGTAGGCGGCGGTGAGGGTCTCCGGGTTCAGGGTCGAGAGGGGCAGCAACTCGGCCAGCAGGGGCACGCCGCCCCAGGAGCGGAGCGTGGCCGTGGTGGTGGGCACCGGCTCGCCGTTGAGCACCAGCCCGGCGATGGCAAGGCCGCGCTGACGCAACGCCGCCAGGCTGAGCAGGGTGTGGTTGATGGTCCCGAGCGCGGTGCGGGCGACCAGCACGACCGGGAGCGCCAGCGCCGCCATGAGGTCGAGCATGGTGTCGCGGTCGTTAATGGGGACCAGGATGCCACCAGCACCTTCGACGATCACCGGTCCCGGGACCGGGAGGTGGAGTTGGTCGAGCGTTATGGTGATGTTTTCGGCGGCGGCGGCGACATGGGGCGAGGCGGGCAGCGCCAGCCGAACGCCCTCCGGCAGCAGGCGGGCGGCGGGCAGGCCGGTCCAGGCGGCCACGTCGGCACGGTCGGTGGAGGGAGCGAGGGGAGGCATGCCGCTCTGGATCGGCTTCCAGTACGACCAGGAGCCGGGGAGGTTGAGCGTGAGCAGCGCGGAGACGACGGTTTTGCCCACGCCGGTGTCGGTGCCGGTGAGGAAGAGGCCGCGCGGCATGGTCAGCGCAGCGCCGGGGCGGGGCGCAGGGCCCCCGCCTCGTCGCGAGCATAAGCGGGCGGGCGAAACCCGGGTGCCCGTGCCAATAAAGAAGCCAAGCGGCGGGCGGCATCGGGGTGCTGGCCGGCGTGAACCGTCAAGCGCAGCCGCGCCGTGCCCTCAGGCACCGTGGGCGGACGGATGGCGCGCACCGCGAACCCGGAGGCGGTGAGCGCCGCAGCGGCGGCAAGCGCCGCCGCGTCGCTGCCCAACACCAGCGGAACGATGGGCGAGTCCGGATCTCCGCCGGGGGCCCAGCCCAGTGCGGTGAGCTGTTCACGCAGGTGGCGGGCCTGCGCGGTGAGCTCACTGGCGAGTTCCGGTTCCTGTTCGATGACCCGGATCGCGGCGCTAATCTGCACCGCGAGCACGGGCGGGGGGGCGGTCGAGAACACGAAGCTGCGGCTGTGATTGATCAGGTAATCGCGGAGGAGCCGGGAACCAGCCACCAGGGCGCCGGCGGCGCCCAACGCCTTGCCGCAGGGGTGGAGCGTGGCTACGACCACGTCTTCAATGTCGGGCCGTGCGGCCACGCAACCGGCGCCCGCGGCGCCGGTAATGCCGGTGGCGTGGGCTTCGTCGACGATCATGGCCACGCCGGCGGAGGCGCAGGCCGCGGCCAACTCGGCGAGCGGGGCCCAGTCGCCATCCATGCTGTAGAGGGATTCGACCACCAGGAAACGGCGCTGATCGCCCAGCGCCGGATGGCGGCGCAGGGCCTCGCGGAAAGCGGCGACATCGTTATGGGGCACAATGACGCGCTGCGCGCCGGAGAGGCGCATGCCGTCGATGAGGCTGGCGGGGTTGTGCGCGTCGGAGAAGACGATGTCCTGGCGGCGCAGCAGGGTGCTGAGCACGCCCACGCCAGCGGCATAGCCGGAGCTGAAGAACAGCGCCGCTTCGGTGCCACGCCAGGCGGCGAAGCCGGCTTCGAGGGCGGTGATGGCGGGATGGTCGCCGCTCACCAGGCGGGAGCCGGTGGAACCCAACGGGAGGCCGTCACGCAGCGCCCGCTCGACCGCCTCGCGCACGGCCGGATGGCGGGTCAGGCCCAGGTAATCGTTGGAGCAGAAGTCGGCGGCGGCGGGCGCGAGCGGGGGCAGGGTCCGGAAGCGGGAGCGGCCGCGGTCGGCATCCATCTCCGACTGCCAGGCGGCGTGCATGGCAAGCTTGCCGGCAGGTGAGCTGATGCCGCCGGCGCCGGCGGGGGCGGCGTGGCGGCGGGCGGCGGGGGTGGGAGGTTCGGCTTTCAAGCCCAGTAATTGCAGCAGGGCGCGGTCATGGTCCTGATCGGGGTTGGGGGTGGTCAACAGCTTGTCGCCCACGAAGATGGAGTTGGCGCCGGCATAAAAACACAGCGCCTGGGCCTCGCGCGACAGCGCCAGGCGGCCGGCGCTGAGCCGCACTTTGGAGCGGGGCATGAGCACGCGCGCGGTGGCGATGGCGCGGATGAACTCGAACGCTTCGATGGCCGCTGGGGGCTCGGGCTGGTCCGTCAATGGGGTGCCGGCGACCGGGACCAGGGCGTTGATGGGTACGCTTTCCGGGGGCGGGTGGAGGTTGGCGAGGGTGTGCAGCAGGCTGATGCGGTCGGTTTCGGATTCGCCCAGACCCAGGATGCCGCCGCAACAGACGGAGATGCCGGCGCGGCGGACGTTGTCGATGGTGCGCAGGCGGTCGTCGTAGGTGCGCGTGGAAATGATGTGTCCGTAGAACTCGGGCGAGGTGTCGAGGTTGTGGTTGTAGGCGGTCAGGCCGGCGGCGGCGAGGCGTTCGGCTTGTTGGGGGCCGAGCATGCCGAGCGTGCAGCAGACCTCGAGGCCGAGCCCGGCGACATCGCGCACCATCTCGAGCACGCGGTCGAATTCGGGGCCATCCTTGACGTGGCGCCAGGCCGCGCCCATGCAGAAGCGCGTGGATCCGGCGGCGCGGGCGCGCTCGGCCGCCGCCAGCACCTCGGCGTGGGAGAGCAGCGGGGTGGCCTCGACGCCCGTGTGATAGCGGGCGGCCTGGGGGCAGTAGGCGCAATCTTCCGGGCAGCCTCCGGTCTTGACCGAGAGCAGATGGCAGAGCTGGACTTCCCCCTCGGGGTGGTGCTGGAGATGCACGGCATGGGCTTGGGCGATCAGTTCAAACAGCGGCAGCCGGTACACATGGCTGACCTGCGGCAAAGTCCAGGTTGGGGCGGTGGCGTTAGCGGGCATGGATGGTAAAATGAGCTGGACGGCTGGTCAGCAGGCCCGTCCAAACGTATAATACTCCGGCGGGGCCGGAGGAGTTGGCCTGCGCCGCCGAAGCAGACGATTAAGCCCAGTATTTTGAAGGACATCAACGCAACCTGCGAGGCAGGCCCACTCAGGTGTAACCGGGTGGCGTTCCACTGCGTTCTCACAGGTGTCGGACTCTTTTTGGGGCTCGTTCCCAGCCCAGAGCAACCGCGAGGATGCCGACGGCTGCAGAAGTTCAGCAAAGGGTAAATACAAGTTCCATGGCCAACGAACGTTCCCGTTCCCTCCTCCGCTCGCGCGGACTTCAAGTGACGATTGTGGCGGTGGTGGTGATCATCGTGGCCATCGTGTATTACGCCGGCCGCACCAAGGCGCCCACCTACTTCACCGCCGCGGTGAAGACCGGTAATATCACCTCCGTGGTGCAAGCCACGGGTGTGGTGAACCCCATCAACACCATCGCCATTGGCTCGCAGGTGTCGGGCAAGATCACAAAGATCCTGGCGGATTTCAACGACAAGGTCAAAGCAGGCCAATTGCTGGCCCAGATCGACCCCACGGTCTACGAGAACGCGCTGGCGGCGGCCAAGTCGGACTTGGCCAACAGCCAAGCCAGCCTGCAATCGGCGGAGGCGCAGGTGGCGGTGGCCGAGGCCAACGTGGTGAATGGCGAAGCCAACGTGGAAAAGGCGCAGGCGGCGCTCACCCAGGCGTCTCTGCAAAAGGATCGGTCGCTGGAGTTGTTCAAGCAGGGCATCGAGCCGGCCTCGCAGCGGGATTCGGACGTAGCCACCTACGAGACCGACGTGGCGGGTTTGGATAGCGCCAAAGCCGGGCTCGCGCAGAACCAAGCCTCGCTGAAGGCGGCGCATGCTTCCGTGGCGCAGGCGCAAGCCACCATCAAAGGGCGGCAGAGCGCGGTGGAGACGGCGCAGACCAATTTGGGATACTGCAACATCTACGCCCCCTACGACGGCACCATCATCAACCGCGCGGTGAACATGGGCCAAACCGTGGCGGCCTCCTTCTCCACCCCCAACATGTTCACCGAAGCCACGGACTTGACCACGATGTGGGTGTACGTGCAGACCGATGAAAGCGATGTGGGACGCCTCAAGGACGGCGACGACGCCACCTTTACCGTGGATGCTTTTCCGAACGTCACCTATCGCGGCATCGTGAAGGAGCGGCGGATGAACGCCACCACGGTGCAGAACGTGGTGGAGTACGACACCATCATCGAGTTTCAGAACACGGACGAGAAGCTGTTTCCGGGCATGACCGCCTACGTGAATATTCCGGTGGCGCGGGCGCGGAACGTGCTGGAGGTGCCAAACTCGGCGCTGCGCTTTAAGCCCGACATGACCCCGGTGGAGTTGCGGACCACGCTGGCGCAGTACGGCATCACGGCGGATGCGGGCACCGGCGGCGCCGGCGGCGCGCGCAGCGGCGGGGGCGCGGGGCGCGGCGCGGGCCGGCGCGGCGGCGGCGGGGGCGGCGGCGGGCGGGGCGCGGGCGCGGGCGCGAGCGCGGCCGATTCCGATGCCAACAAGCCGACGGTGTCGGTGATCTGGAAGCTCGACGCCAACAAGCAACTGGTTCCGGTGCGCGTGCTGACCGGTATCACGGACTTCACCTACACGGCGATCACGCGCGTGCTTCAGGGTTCGCTCAAGGACGGCGACGACGTGGTCACCGGGGCGCTGGTGGTCAATACTGGCGCCACCGGCTTGAACGCGGCTACGCGCGGCGGACGGGGGCGCTAACGCGCCCATGCCGGAGCCAAGACCAAGGGCAGGGATAGAAAGGGATACGTTGTCGTCATCCACTGAACAACTCGCCGATCATGCCGCCGCCACAGAAGTGGCTGCCCAACGGAATGGTGCGGCGCCATCCACGCCCGGCAACGACGTGCCGGTCATCCAGTTCGAAGGCGTGCACAAGATCTACGATTTGGGCGAGATCCAGGTGCATGCGCTGCGCGGACTGGATGTCACCATTCGCCGGGGCGAGTTCGTGGCCATCATGGGCGCCTCCGGCGGCGGCAAGAGCACCTTCATGAACCTGGTGGGCGGTCTGGATCGGCCCACCAAGGGACTGTATAAGCTGGATGGCGTCGATGTCAGCACGCTCAACAAAGCCGAAATGGCGGGCATTCGTAACCGCAAGCTGGGTTTCGTCTTTCAGGGATTCAACCTGCTGAGCCGCACCACGGCGCTGGAGAACGTCGAGTTGCCGGCCCTCTATGCGCGCCTCAGTCCGGCGGAACGGATCGAGCGCGCCCGCGAGGCGCTGCGTATCGTGGGCCTCGCCGATCGCGAACACCACTACCCCAGCCAGCTCTCCGGCGGACAACAGCAGCGCGTCGCCATCGCCCGCGCGCTCATGAACCGGCCCTCGATCCTGCTCGCCGATGAGCCCACCGGCAACCTCGACAGCCGCACCAGCGTCGAGATCATGGGCATCTTCCAGCGCCTGAACCGGGAGCGGGGCATCACCTTGGTGCTCGTCACCCACGAGCCCGACATCGCCGAGTATGCGCAGCGCGTCATCACCTTCCGTGATGGCAAGATTCGGCGCGACGAGCGCGTTGCCCATCCGCTGAACGCCGAGCAGGTGCTGCAGACCATGCCGGTGGTCGGCGTCGAAGATTAAACCCGCTCTCGACCTTAAAGCAGGCCACCCATGGATTTTGTATCTATTGTTCGCGTTGCCCTCCGCGCCCTGACCCGCAACAAAATGCGGTCGATCCTCACCATGCTCGGCATTATCATCGGCGTCGGCGCGGTCATCGCCATGGTGGGCGTGGGCCAGGGCGCCAACGAACAGATGCAGCAGCAGATCGCCGCCATGGGCAGCAACCTGCTGATTGTGCAGGCCGGCAGCCGGCAGGCGGGGGTGGTGCGGGTCGGCTATGGCGCCACCAAAGACCTGCTTCCAGGTGACGAGGCCGCCATGCTGGCCGAAATCCCGCTGATCAAGGAGTCGGCCGCGGGCACCAACTCCCACCAGCAGGTCATCTCCGATAACAACAATTGGGGCACGAGCATCAATGGCACCGAGCCGGATTACTTCGATATCCGGAGCTGGACTTTTGACCTGGGGGGGCCCTTCACCACCCAGGACGTGACCCTGGCCAACAACGTCGCGGTGCTGGGCACCACGGTCTACTTGAACCTGTTCCCCGATGGCAGCGACCCGGTGGGCAAGACCATCCGCATCAAAAATTTGCCCTTTACCGTGGTGGGCACGCTGCAGTCCAAGGGACAGACCGGATTTGGACAGGACCAGGACGACACCGTCTACATTCCCTATACCACGCTGCAAAAGAAGATCAGCGGCCAGAGCTGGCTGCAAAACATCTCCGTCTCCGCCACCTCCAAGGAAACCACCGACACGGTGAGCCAACAGATTGTCAACCTGCTGCACACCCGGCATCGCATCCGGGCGGGCCAAGGGGATGACTTCGAGGTCCACAACCTCTCCGACGTGGCCGACGTCGCCAACGCCGCCGGCAGCATCATGACCACCCTGCTGGCCAGCATCGCCAGTGTGTCGCTGCTGGTGGGCGGCATCGGCATCATGAACATCATGCTGGTGTCGGTGACCGAGCGCACGCGCGAAATCGGCATCCGCATGGCGGTGGGCGCCACCGAAGCCGATGTGCAGAAGCAGTTCCTGATCGAGGCGCTGGTGCTGTCGCTGCTGGGCGGGATCATTGGCATCGTCTTCGGCCTGGTGACCTCCTGGCTGATCTCCGCCATCGCCAAGTGGGCGGTGGACGTGTCGATCCTGTCGATCGTGGTGGCGGCGCTTTTTTCCGCCGCCATCGGCATTTTTTTCGGCTACTACCCGGCCAAAAAAGCGGCGCACCTGGATCCCATCGAAGCTCTGCGCTTCGAATGATGGGCGCGGGCCCAGCGCGGCTTCCTCGAAACCGCGCGTCCCGCTGGCCACCTCCGCCATGGGAGCGTGATTTTTATAAGTCCGGCCGCGATTTCCGGCGTCTGAGTGGGCATGGCGAGATATAATGAGCCTTCGCCCGCCGGAGATTCGCGCCCATGGATTTCGTTTCAATCGTTCGCGTCGCCCTGCGCGCGCTGACCCGTAACAAGATGCGCTCGGTGCTCACCATGCTGGGCATCATCATCGGCGTCGGCGCGGTCATCGCCATGGTGGGTGTGGGCGAGGGGGCGAGCCAGCAGGTGCAGCAGCGCATCGATGCGATGGGCAGCAACTTGCTTTACGTGCAAAGCGGGAGCCACCAGCAGGGGGCGGTGAGGGTGGGCTGGGGCGCCACCAAGACGCTGCGCTACGCCGACGAGCAGGCCATTCTAGCGCAGGTGCCCGCCGTGAAGGCGGCCGCCGCGGGCACCGGGACCAGCGGCCAGGTCATCTACAACGGCAACAACTGGGGGACCCAAATCGAGGGCACCGAGCCCAGCTACTTCCAGATCCGCGCCTGGACGTTCGACTTGGGATCGAGCTTCAGCCAGCAGGACGTCAGCGATGGCAACAACGTGGCCGTGCTGGGCGCGACTGTGGTCGCCAACCTCTTCCCCGATGGCGAGGATCCGATTGGCAAGACCATCCGCATCAAAAACCTGCCCTTCCGGGTGGTGGGCACACTGCTCTCCAAGGGCCAGTCCGGCTATGGTCAGGACCAGGATGATGAAGTCTATATCCCCTTCACCGTCTTGCTCAAGAAGCTCACCGGCCGCTTTTGGCTCAGCAACATCGCGGTGACCGCCGTTTCCAATCAGGCCACCGACGCCGCCGAGCAGCAGATCACCGAACTGTTACGCAGCCGCCATCGCATCCGTCCCGGCGAGCCGGACGATTTCGCTGTCCGCAATCTGGCGGCATACGCCCAGGCAGCGAGCGCCTCGAGCAGCATCATGACCATGCTGCTGGCCAGCATCGCCTCCGTGTCCCTGATCGTGGGCGGCATTGGCATCATGAACATCATGCTGGTTTCGGTGACCGAGCGCACCCGGGAAATCGGCATCCGCATGGCGGTGGGGGCCACCGAAGCGGACGTGCAGAAGCAGTTCCTGATCGAGGCGCTGGTGCTGGCCTCCCTGGGCGGCATTATCGGCATAATTGTGGGCTTGGTCGCCTCCTGGCTCATCTCCGCAATTGCCCAATGGCCAGTGGAGGTCTCGGCGCTGTCGATCGTGGTGGCGGCGTTATTCTCCGCCGGCATCGGCATCTTCTTTGGCTTCTACCCCGCCAAAAAGGCCGCCCGCCTCGACCCCATCGACGCGCTCCGCTTCGAATAGCGCGGGGCGCGCCCGCCGACTTGCTTGACGCGGGAGGGTGGCGGTAACTTCCACTTCCACGCCGTCGTGATGTATCGTATAGCGAGAGGGCGGTGGCATGGATTACGCGTCGATCGTTCGCGTGGCGCTGCGCGCGCTGACCCGCAACAAGATGCGGTCGGTGCTCACCATGTTGGGTATCATCATCGGCGTGGCGGCGGTGATTGCCATGGTGGGGGTGGGCGAGGGCGCCAGCCAGCAGATGCAGCAGCGCATCGCCAGCATGGGATCCAACCTCCTGATTGTGCAATCCGGCAGCCATCGGGAAGGGGCGGTGCGGCTCGGGTTTGGCCAAACCAAGACCCTGGTGAACTCGGATGAGACCGCCATTCTGCAATCCTGCCCGGCCGTGGCCGCCGTGGCCGCCAGCGTCGGCTCCAGCAAGCAGGTCATCTACAACGCCAACAACTGGGGCACCAATATCACCGGCACCGATCCCAGCTATTTCCCCATTCGAGACTGGACTTTCGATCTGGGCACCTCCTTCACGCCGCAGGACGTCCAGCAGGCCAATAACGTCGCCGTGCTCGCGTCCACGGTGGTGACCAACCTGTTCCCCGACGGCACCGATCCGGTTGGCAAAACGATCCGCATCGGCAACCTGCCGTTCACCGTGGTCGGGACGTTGCTGTCCAAGGGCCAATCTGGATTTGGGCAGGACCAGGATGACGCCGTCTTCGTTCCCGTCACGACGATGCAGAAAAAGATCACCGGCCAGCCTTGGCTGCGCGAGATCTACGTTTCTGCCGTGTCTCCGGCGGCGACGGACGCGGCCCAACAGCAGGTGACCGATCTGCTGCGCAGCCGCCACCGCATTCGCGGCGATAACGACGATTTCGAGATCCACAACCTGACCGACATTCAGCAGACCGCCGACGCGGCGAGCAGCATTATGACCATCCTGCTGGCCAGCATCGCCTCGGTATCGTTACTCGTTGGCGGCATCGGCATCATGAACATCATGCTGGTTTCGGTGACCGAACGCACGCGCGAGATCGGCATCCGCATGGCGGTGGGCGCGACCGAAGGTGACGTCGAGCGGCAGTTTTTGATTGAAGCGCTGGTGCTGGCCTCGATCGGCGGTGGGGTGGGCATCATCTTTGGTCTGGTCACCTCCTGGTTGATCTCGGCGATCGCGAAGTGGCCGGTGGACGTGAGCGTGCTGTCGGTCGTGGTGGCGGCGGTATTCAGCGCCGGCATCGGCATCTTTTTTGGCTATTACCCGGCGCAAAAAGCCGCCCACCTGGACCCCATCGAAGCTCTGCGCTTCGAATAGCGCTCGATCAAGATGAAGCTTGGATGGGTAGGGGTGCTTATTCTCCTTGGGGCGCCGGTCATGGCCGGAGCACAGGCACCGCCGGCGTTCGTGCCTCTCACGCAATGGGCCAACGCCGTCCGCGGCGGGGATGCGGCGTCCATCACCGGCTTCTACGCCACCGACCCGCCGCCAGTGTTCGTGGTCTCGACCGGGATTGTTACCGGCGTGCAGCGGGAGGCGGCGTTCTGGGCCGCGTGGCACGCGCAGCATCTGAGCCGGATCGACATCGATCTCATCACCAATGAACCGGTCAACGCCGGGTTACGCCAGATTGGATTCGAAGCCGGAATCTATTTCCAAACGGCAACCGGCCCGCAAAGCCTGTTCTTGTTCGTGGAGCAGACCTGGCGGCGGCAGGACGGCCACTGGCGCATCATCGGTGGCGGGCGCACGGATCTGGCGCGCCTGCAACAGCCCACCTCGCTGGCTGGATCGATTTTTTCGAAATCCGCCAACGCCCACGCCGATATCGCTGCCGCGCTGCGGCGCGCGGCCGCTGAGCATAAGCGCGTGCTGCTCGATTTCGGCGGCAACTGGTGTTACGACTGCCATGTGCTGGATATGGCGTTCCATCGCTCCGACTTGGCCCCGTTGCTCCAGGCGAATTACGAGGTCGTGAACGTCGATGTCGAGAATTTCGACGACAACCTCGACATCGTGCGCCAGTACCACCTCTCGATCGCCAAAGGCGTGCCCATGCTGGCCGTGCTCGATAGCAGCGGCAAGGTTTTGGTGAGCTCCGCCAACGGCGCGTTCGAGGCCGCCCGGGTGTTGGGCCCGGACCAGCTCATCGCCTTCCTGACCGCCTGGAAGCCGGGTCGCCAGCCAAGGGACCAGAGATGATCGACCCAGGCCGGTATTGACCGCACAGCACCTCCACGCACATCCGCGCGCTGGGTGGATGCGGAGCTGGGCTATAGTGGACATTCACCCATGGGCGCCCACACTTACGCTGCCGCCGGCGTCGATATCGCCGCCGCCGACCGCGCCAAAGGCCGCATCAAGCGCTTGGCGCGGGCCACCTTCAACTCCAATGTTCTGGCCGAGATTGGCGGGTTTGGCGGGCTGTTTCAACTGCCGCGGGGCTACCGGCAACCGGTGCTGGTGTCCAGCGCCGACGGCGTGGGCACCAAGCTGAAGGTGGCTTTCGCCACTGGCGTGCATGACACCGTCGGCCGGGACCTGGTCAACCACTGCGTCAACGACATCCTGGTGCAGGGGGCCGAGCCGCTGTTTTTCCTCGACTACATCGCGGTGGGAAAGATGGTGCCGGCCACGGTGGCGGCATTGATCGAGGGGCTGAGCCGCGGTTGCCGCGAAAACGGCTGCGTCCTCATCGGGGGCGAGACGGCCGAGATGCCGGGTTTTTATGCGCCCGGCGAATATGACCTGGCGGGATGCATCGTGGGCATCGTCGAACGCCGGGCGCTCTTGACCGGCGCAGGCATCCGTCCCGGCGACGCTTTGATCGGGCTGCGTTCGGCTGGGCTGCACACCAACGGCTACGCCTTGGCGCGGAAGCTGCTCTTTGAAACCGCCCGCTACCGCCCCAGCACCCGCGTCAAAGAATTGGGCATGACGGTGGGCGAGGCGCTGCTGGCCGAACACCGCTCGTACCTGCCGCTGCTGCGGCCGCTGCTCAAGGCCCAGCGGTTGCGCGGCATGGCGCACATCACCGGCGGCGGCATCGGCGGCAACCTGCCGCGCATCCTGCCTCGCGGCTGCGCCGCCGAGGTGCGGATGAGCGCCTGGGAGCGCCCGCCCCTGTTCCGCTTGCTGCAGCGCATGGGCGAGGTGCCCGAGGCCGACATGCGCCGCACGTTCAACCTTGGTATCGGCATGATCCTGGTGGTGGCGCCGGGCGAACGCGCCGCCGTCGAGCGGCATCTGCGCCGTCACGGCGAAGAGCCGATTCCGCTGGGACAGATTGTGGCCGCGGCCGCCGGCGCCCGGGTCAGGTTCAAGGCCTAGGCCATGAAGCGATGAAGCCGCCATTCAAGCTGGGGGTCCTGATCTCGGGCCGTGGCTCGAACCTGCGCGCCATCGCCGAAGCTGCCGCCGCGGGCGCGATCCCGGCCGAGATTGTGTTGGTGGTGAGCAACCGCGCCGCGGCGCCCGGGCTGGTCTGGGCGCGGGAGCAGGGCTTGCCGGTCTGCGTCCTGCCCAGCGCCGGGCAGGAGCGGGAAGCCTACGACCGGCAAATAGCCGCCAAACTGCGGGAGGCGGGCGTCGAGCTGGTGTGCCTGGCGGGC
>JANWJU010000048.1 GCA_025451775.1 Terriglobales bacterium | reverse complement strand
GATGTACAAGCCACTCCGGTCTCCGATGCGGCCGCCTGCCGCGCCCGCTGCAAGCTCAGGTCGAGGTGCAACGGGTTGAGATGAGGCCACAGCCGGTGCGCGGCCGCGGCTGCCCCCTCCCCGCCCAAGGCGGCGATCAAATACCCCAACGCCCCCCGCCAAGGATGCCGCACCGCGCCGTCGCCGCCGGCCAGCCGTACCGGACGCAGCCGCCCCACCCGGGCAAAGCGGCGGTAATCGGCGAGCAGAAACTCGCCGCCCCAGATCGAGCCATCGCTGCCGTAGCCGGTGCCATCCCAGGCGATGCCGAGCACGGGGGCATCGAGGTCCTGATTGAGGCCATGCTCGGCCATGCAGGCGGCGATGTGGGCATGATGATGTTGCACGGGGACTTCGTGCGCGATGCCGCGGCGCTGGGCCCAGCGGCGCGCCCAGCGCGACACCTGATAGCCGGGGTGGGGGTCATAGGCCAGCGCCACCGGCGTGACCCCGAGCAGTGCGAGGTAGTGATCGGCGGTCTGTTCAAAGCGTTGCAGGGCCTCCAGCCGGTCCGTCTCGCCCAGGTGGGGGCTGAGGTAGGCGCGGCGGCCGGTGAGGCAGCAGAAGGCGCCCTTCAACTCGGCGCCGGCGGCGAACACCACGGCGGCGTTGCTCGCGGTTTCCCCGAGGTCGATGGCGGCGGGGACGTAGCCGCGGGCACGCCGGATCAGCCGCGCCCGGCCGGCAAAGCAATACACCACCGAGTCGTCGACCGGCATGTGGATGGGGCGGTCGTGCTCTAGCACGGCGTCGGCGCAGGCGGCGAGCTGCATTTGCGCCTCGGCCTCGGTGTACACCAACGGCTCGCCGCCAGCGTTGCCGCTGGTCATCACCAATAAGTCGGGCATGCCGGGCGGATCGAGTGGCTCGAGCAGCAGATCGTGCAGCGGGCTGCTGGGGAGCATGATGCCCAGCCGCGGCTGGCCCGGGGCGACCGCGGCGGCGACACCGCCGCTGGCCCTGTCGTCTGCGGCGGCGATCCGGTCCAAAAGTACAATCGGACGGGCGGGGCTTTGCAGCGCGGCGCGCTCGCAAGCGTCGATGCGGCACACGCGCGCGGCGGCTTCGAGATCGCGGGCGAGCAGGGCGAAGGGCTTGCGGCCGCGGTGCTTCTGGCGGCGCAGGCGGGCGACCGGTGCGGGTTGCCGGGCGTCGCAGGCGAGCTGGTAGCCGCCGACGTTTTTCACCGCCAGGATGCCGCCCCGGGCGAGCAGCGCGCGCGCCTGCTCGAGTGCGGCCCCACCGCTCGCCGCTCCCAACCGCAGCTGCGGGCCACAGGCCGGACAGGCGTTGGGCTGGGCGTGATAGCGGCGCTCGCCCGGGTCCTCGTACTCGCGCTGACACGCGGGACACTGCCGGAAGCCGGCCATGGTGGTGCGCTCCCGGTCATAGGGGAGCGCGCGGGTGATGGTGTAGCGGGGCCCGCAGTGGGTGCAGTTGGTGAACGCGTAGGCGCGGCGGCGTCCGCCGGGCGGCGGCATGATTTCCATGTAGTCGGCGCGGCAGGCGGCGCAGGGGGCGGTGTCGGGGGCAACTTCGATCCCTGCCGGCGCCACAGCGGCCGCTGTCAGGCTGGCCCGGATCTCGAAACCGCGCGGTAGCGGGGGCGCCGTCTCCAGCATCTCCGGCGTGTCCACCACCGCCCGGCTGTCAATGCCATCGATGCGGGCCAGCGGCGGAGCTTGCCGGGGGAGGCACTCGAGAAACGCCGCCACCGCCTCCGGCGGGCCTTCGACCTCGGCGGTGACCCCGGCCCTGCCATTGCGCACAAAGCCGCGCAGCCCGTACCCCACCGCCAGGTTGCGCACGTAGGGGCGGAAGCCGACGCCCTGAACGACGCCCCGAACCTCGATCCGAAAGTGCGCCACACCGGGTCCGGATGCGGCACTGCCGGGCAGGGTTGTTAAACTGCCAAGAGTGGTACTGTCGCGGATGGCGGCAGCGTCTGTGGGCATCTACTGGCATCTCAGGGGAGAGGCGATTGAGTAGCCGATGGGTTTAAGGACGAGGCGGCCCGGCCGGTGGCGGTCGATGGTGATGGCGGCGGCGTTCGCCCTCGGGCTGGCGGTGGCGCTGTGCGGGCAAAATTCCCCCACGCTGCAGCCGCCGGCGCAGCGCCCGCCCGGAGCCTCGCCCGCCAGCCAAGTGCCGCCTCATCCGCCTGCGCACACCGCCCCCGAAACCGTGAACAGCCTGCCCGGCTACGAGGGACAGAACGTCGCCTCGGTGGAACTCGCCGGCTGGCCCGGGCTCGATGCCGCGCCCCTCATTGCTCAACTCCCGCAAAAGGCCGGGCAGAGCTTCGACCGTGCTGCCGTCGAAGCCTCCATCACCAAGCTGCAGCAACTGCTTCGCAGCCGTGCCGCACCCAATGGAGCCGCGCTGCAGGGGGTCCAGTTGCAGGTCGAGCCCGAGCCCGACGGGGTGCGCATTCTATTCATCCTGGCGCCGGCTGAGTACTTCGGCATCTATCACTTTCCCGGCGCCCTCGTTTATCCCTACACGCGGCTGCTGGAAGCGGCCAACTACCAAAGCCGGCAGCCGTACACGGCCGGCGACTTGACCGCGGCGCAATCCGGGTTGGTAGCGTTTTTTCAGCACCAGGGGTATTTTGAAGCCCGGGTAGAGACCGTCCTCCACGCCGATGCCAAGCATGGCCTGGTCAGTGTCGACTTCCGCACTACTTTGGGACCGCGGGCCAAGTTTGGCGCTGTCACCTTTCAGGGCGTGGTCCCGGCCGAGGCGGACCAACTGCACCGCGTGCTGAATTCAATATGGGCGCGGGTCAAACGCACCGCTGTGCGCACCGGCCACGGTTATGACGTGGGTACGCTCGACAGCGCCTCGAGCTACTTGCAATCCCACCTCAACGGACAAGGCTACCTCGCCGCTCAGGTCAGCCTCGCCGCCGCCCGTTATCACCCTGCGACCCGTCGGGCCGACATCGTGTTCAACGTCCACACCGGGCCGAAGATTAATGTCAGCATCGAAGGCGCCCACTTCTGGCCCTGGACCCGCCATAGCCTGCTGCCCATTTACCAGGAGAGCCGCGTCGATGCCGAACTGATCCAGGAGGGACAGGACAATCTCGCCAATTATCTCTCCTCCCACGGCTACTTCAGCGCCAAGGTCACCACCACCGTGACCCGCGCCAACGGCAACCGGACGGTCACCTCGATTTCGGCGGCGGAATCGGCCGCCGCTGCCGCCGCCGCCGCCGCCGTCACCCCCACCGCCACGGCTCCGTCCACGAACACCGCCAGCATCGTCTACGCGGTCGATAAGGGGCCGCGCCACGACGTCGAGAAGATCACCTTCTCCGGCAACAACTTTTATAGCGATGACGAGCTCCTGGCCCAGGTCACCCTCCAGCCAGAAGGGTTCCCCTTTTCCCATGGGTCCTTCAGCGCCCCGCTGCTGCAACAGAGCGTGAACAATATCAAAGCTCTGTACCAAGCTTCCGGCTACAGCAGCGTGGACGTCACGCCCCAGATCAGCCATCCCGGCGGCAACCTGGCGGTGAAGTTCCAAATCCGGGAGGGGCCTCAGGATTACGTGACGGCTCTGCACATTGTGGGCAACACCGTCAACGCGGCCCTGCTCGCGCCTAACGGCTTGCTGATCGGCCCCGGCACCCCGTTTTCGCAGAAGCTGATCGCAGAGGACCGGGCGCAGATCCTGGCCCATTATTTGTCCTTGGGCTATCTCAACGCCACCTTGCACGCCACGGCCACGCTGGCTAAGGGACAGCCGCATGAACTGGAGGTGACCTATGCCATCAATGAAGGCCCGCAAGTTCGCACCGCGACCGTGACCACCGTCGGCCGCCAAGTCACCGTCCAGCGTTTCGTAGACCGCCAGACCCAGGATCTCAAGCCCGAAACCTACCTCACTGAAAACGACATGCTCACCGCCGAGAGCCAGCTCTACGCGCCCGGCATCTTCGATTGGGCCGAGGTGGGGCCGCGCCGCCCCATCACCACCCAATCGCAGGAGGACGTCGTCATCAAAGTCCACGAGGCCAAGCGCAATACCCTCGTTTACGGTTTTGGTTTTGACCTTACCAACCGCGGCGGCAGCATCCCCTCGGGGACGGTGGCCCTGCCAGGCCTGCCGGTGGTGGGCTTGCCCAACAATTTCAAGACCAGTCAGGCGACCTACTACGGGCCCAGCGTCAACCTGCAGTACACCCGCATCAACCTTCGGGGCAAGGCGGAGTCGATCAGCATCGGCGGTTTCGCCGGCCGCCTCGACCAGCGCGCCGCGGCCACCTACACCAACCCCGCCTTGCTCTGGTCCAACTTCAGCGGCAATCTTGACCTCTCGGCCGAGTACGACGCCGAGAACCCCATCTTCACCTCCCGCCAGGGGCAGGTCGGCTATCAACTCGAGCGGGCGCTGAACCCGGATCGGACCACCAACCTGTTTTTGCGCTATACCTTCAGCCAGACCGCCCTCACCCGACTGCTCATCCCCGACCTGGTGCCGGTGCGTGACCGGAACATCCGCCTTTCGACACTGTCGGCCTCATTCGTGCGCGACACGCGCGATAACCCGCTCGACGCCCATAAAGGCTTGCTGGAGAGCTATGAACTGGACTTGAACTCCCGCGCCCTCGGCTCCAGCGTGGATTTTGCCAAGATGGTGACCCAGATGGCCTACTATCGGCGCCTTGCCGGCAACGTTATCTGGGCCAATAGTGTGCGGTTCGGTTTTGATCACGCCCTGGCGAACAGTTTCGTCCCCATCAGCCAATCTTTCTTCTCCGGTGGCGGCAGCACGCTGCGCGGGTTCCCCCTCGATGGCGCCGGGCCGCAGAACACCATTCCGGCGTGCGGCAACCCGTCCGATCCCAGCACCTGCTCGCTGATCCGGGTGCCGGTAGGCGGCAATGCGCTGTTTATCATCAATACTGAGCTGCGCATCCCAACGCCCAAGATCTGGAACGGGTTGGGCGTGGCCGTTTTCTACGACGGCGGCAATGTCTTCAGCCACCTCGGGTTCAACAACCTGGGCGCCAACTTCTCCAACACCCTCGGCGTCGGTCTCCGCTATGACACGCCGGTGGGTCCCATCCGCATCGATGTTGGACAGAATCTCAACCCCATCCCCGGCATCAAAGCTACTCAGATCTTCATCACCCTGGGACAAGCATTTTGAACGAAATCTCGGACAACCCGCAGGCAATCCACCACCGCCGGATCCATTGGCGATGGTGGCAGTGGCTCGGGATCGTGGTGGTTGCGATCGCAATCGCCTTCGGGGTGGGCGTATGGCTGCTGTTGCGCAGTGGTACGATCCACCGCTATTTGCTTGAGCGAGCGCGCCAGCAGGCGTCGGCGGCGCTCGGCGGTATGGTACAGATCGGCGACTTCGACCTGCACCTGTCGGGGTTGTCGCCCAGCATCGATGTTTTTAATGTTGTCGTTCCCGGCGCGCCGCTGCCGCAGGCGCAGGGGCATCCACTACTGCGTATTCCGCACATCCACGTGGGTGTGGAGATCACTTCCGTGCTGGAGCGCGCTTGGCATGTGAATGATCTCGAGGTCGATCGCCCGGTGGTGTGGTTTGTGCAGGCGGCGGATGGAAAGACCAACCTGCCGAAGCTGAAGAGCGGATCGGGATCGGGTCCGGATGTTTTTGATCTCGGCATCCGGCACGCGGTGGTGCGCCAGGGCGAGGTATACATCAACAGCCGTCCCAGCCAACTCGAGGCCGATCTGCGCCAAGTGCGCTTTGACGTGCATTTTGATCCTGGGACGCGCCACTACACGGGCCAATTCGGCTACCAGGACGGTCAGCTCCAGTTCCAGAACCTCCGTCCGATTTCGCACTCGCTGGCGATGAACTTCAGCGCCGCGCCCAGCGGGCTTGCCATCTCCAGCCTGGTGCTGACGAGCGGCCACTCGCGCCTGACGGCGGCCGCCACCGTGGCGCCGTATGCGCATCCGGTGGTGCGTGCCCAATACCAGCTCGCGCTCGATGCCGCCCAGGCGCGCACCGTCCTGCGCAACCCGGCGCTGCCCGCCGGCACGCTGGCGGTGGTTGGCACGGTGAGCTACGACAGCGCCGCGGCGACGCCTTGGGAGGGTTTGCAAGCCGCCGGCAATTTCAGCAGCCGCGCGCTGACGGTGACGGTGGCGGGGCTGGGGACGCCGGTCGAGGGCTTGGCCGGACGCTTCCAGCTCGGTCACGGCACTCTCGAGGTCACGCCCATCTCCGCCCGAGTCGCCGGAGGCGCGCTCACCGCCAGCTTGCGCATCCGCGGCTTGGGGCACACCGCCGCGGCGCAGCTCTCGGCCCGGCTCGCCGGCGGGCATTTAGAGCAGGTGGCGCGCTTTGCGGGCGTGGGAGCGGCGACGCTGGGGCAAGCTGGCGTGAGCGGCCAGATCGATACCACCGCCGCCGTGCGCTGGACGGGTGCGCTCGATGGTTTGACCGCCGATTTTAACGCCAGCCTCAAGGCCGCCATCGCCGCCCGGCAGCCCACCCAAGCCGCGATCCCCGTCACCGGTTCGGTGCAGGCACAGTATCAGGGCGGCCGTCTGATGCTGACGGCGGCCCACCTCGATGCGCCCCAGGAATCGGTGAGCGCCCAAGGCACCATCACCACCACGGCCGCGGGCTCAGCGGCGATTCAGGTGCAGTGGCAATCCGGCAATCTGGCGGAGACGGAGGCGATCGCCGATCGTGTGGGCGCAGGACTCAGCGGCAGTGTGCTGCCGGCGCTGAACTTGGCGGGTACGGCCACGTTCACTGGCACGGTGGGCGGGGCGTTGTCCGCGCCCCGCATCGGCGGACACCTGTCACTCACCAACCTGCGCGCCCGTGGCACCGCCTGGCGCAGCGTCAGCGCCGACCTGGCCGCCAGTCCGGTGCAGGCGAGCGTCGCCAACGCCGTGCTGCTTCCTGTGGGCGCCGGCCACGTTGCCCTGAGCGCCACTGCCGGCCTCACGTCCTGGTCCTACAAAGGGTCGAACCCGCTGACGTTCTCCGTCCAGGTGACCCAGTTGCCGATGCGTCAACTGGCGCCGCTGCTCGATCCGGTACTCGGCCAGCCGGTGCCGTTGGCGGGTAGTTTCAGCTTGCACGCCGAGATGCACGGCAGCGCTGACAATCCACTGGGGCAGGGAAGCTTCCAAATGGCGCCGGCGCGCTTGACGGTCGGGAGCGTGAACCAGCCCCTTCGTTCGTTGCAGGTCGACTTCCACGGCGGGGGGAGCGGCTCGGGCGCCGCCATCACCGCCGCT
>JANWJU010000047.1 GCA_025451775.1 Terriglobales bacterium | reverse complement strand
AGGAGCGGTCCGTCTCGCCGGTGTTGAAGGTCCACGCCACGCCCAACTGCTTCACATTCGCGGGCGTGATTTGGGTGAGGGGCGAGTAGCGCTCGCCCCCCGCGTCGTGTCCGTAATTGGGCCAGCCACTTTGAGCCGCCAGCACCGCTGTCAAAAGCGCCGCACCCATCGCCGCCGGTACAAGGATCCGCTTTCTCATTCGTTCGTCAGCCTAGAAAGCATACTTCAATGCGAACTGCATCACGCGCGCATCGCCCGCACTGCTGATCAGCCCCACGTTGGTGCCGCCAAACCCGGCGCTGGGCGCGCCCAGATTGACATTGTTCAAGGTGTTGAACATCTCCCAGCGCAACTCCACCGATTTGCCCTCGCCCATGGGCACGAGACGGGAGATGGCGGTGTCGAAGTTCCAAAAGCCGGGAACCGGGATGGTATCGCTGCCGGCGTTGCCGAACGTTCCAATGGTGGGAACCGTGTAGGCGTTGGGGTTCACGTCCGTGATGTAGGTCTTGGACCCGATCTTTTCCGAGACCTGCGGAACCAGCAGCGTGGCCCCGGGGACGGTCTGCGCGTTGCTGCCGATGCCGTTGAGGGCGGGATCGGTGACCGAGCCGCCCAGGGTAGCGGTGGTGGAGTCGTGCCAATGGCTGCTGAAATTGATCGAGACCCGCCAGTCATTGGCCAGCATGCCGACACCATGGAAATGGAACGGGCTGCTGCCCACCATGGTGGCGTTCAGAACGTCAGGCTCGTTGGAGGCGCAATTGCCCCGGTCCTGACGCCTGTTGGCCGGGTTATTGTAGGTTGGCCCCGTGAGTTCGAGTGTCCCAGGGTCGGCGATGCAGTGCGCCCAGGTGTAGTTGACGCGGAAGCTCAGCCCATTTTTCAGCCGGTGCTGTTCGCTCAGCAGCAAGGCGTTGTAGCTCTGCGTGCCGCCATCGTCGACCGAGCCGATGCTGGAATAGGCCGCGCCCTTCACCGGGTCCATCAAAACCAGCATTCCCCGGGCGTTCGAGTTGGCCTCGCATTTCTGATAGTTGGAAGACCTTGATTGCGCGTCGGCGGTGGTGCTAAAGCAGCCGGAGTTGTACACTGCGGGATCGAGTTCCGTGCCCAGCCACAGATGGGTCGTCTCGTTGCCGATGTAGCTCACCGAGACCGCGTCGCTGGTCCCGAACTGGTGCTGCACGCCAAAGTCCCGCTGCTGGACATAGGTGGGCTTCACGTTGTGCGGGACGTTGACATAAACGCCGGCCGAAGGAAATGGCATGTTCGGACCGACGTTGGCCAGGACGGGCCAGGGGTTGCCGGTGGTGCTGTAGCCGGAGTTGATGTCGGCCCAAGGATCGGAGAACCCGCCAGCATTGAGAAGATTGAAACTGAGCGTCGCGCCCCATGGCGGATTGTTGGACATGCGGGTATAGAAGAACATCTGCGGCTGGTCGAAGAAGATGCCATAGGAGGCCCGGATCGAGGTGCGGCCGCTGCCGGTGGGATCCCAGATGACGCCGATGCGCGGATCCATGTCCTTCATATGGCTGTTCGAGTACGCGTCGCCGGGGTAACCGGGATCGCCGGGGAAGGTGAGGCCGGCGGGAGCGTTGGTGTAGCCGGCGCCATGGATGCCGGCGGCGAAATCCGCCATGCTGAAGGTCTCGACAAAGTTGTCCTTGCTCCAATTCCTCTGCTGCAGCAACGGCGACCAGCGCACCCCGTAGGCGAGGGTGAGGGTCGGTGTCACCTTCCAGGAATCCTGCGCGTACACGCCCAGGAAGTTGCCGCGGTCATTCTCCCAATCGGGATTGCCTTGGGCAAAGCTGCTGAGATCGCCCAGCAGGAAATCCCCCAGGCCCATGCCGGTAAAGCTGCTGCCGAAACCAAATTCACCGTTGCTGGGCCGGTTGTTCACGGTGTTCATGATGGCGTGGATCCAGTTCACGCCAATCTGGATCTGATGGTTGCCATGGATGGTGGTGAAATCGTCGGAAATTTGCGGCGCGGTCGAGTTGAAGTGGCCGGGGTTGGTGGCACCCCCGCCGAGGCTGAAGCCGCCGCCGTTGCCGCGGATGCTGAGACCCATGTAGTGGGGCACCGGGCTATAGACCGGGATGCCGAGTTCCGCCGCGGTCGGATAAGGGGGGACGACGCGGGTGTCATTGCTGCGCGCCAGCGAGAGCGTGAACACGTTGGCGGAGTTGGGGCTCAGCGTATAGTTGTCGCCCCACACCATCGTTTGGTCCTTGTCGTTCTGATTGACCTGATTGGCTTCCAGGACGTTGCTGGCTTCGTTCGCGCTCCCAGGCAGGGCGTAGTGGGCGATGAAGTACCGGAAGTACATGCTCTGGCGGGAGCTCATGGTGTAGTCGACCCGCCCGATGATTTCGTTGTCGTGGTTGTTTTGGCTAATGCCGTAGTTGATCACGCCGCATGGATCGGTCGCCACTGGAATGTGTTTCAGGAACGCGAGCGCGTATTTGTTGAACTGCGCCGGGTTGATGGTGTTATTCACGAACGGCGCCGCCAGCGTGCGGGCCTTGCCTTGGCAGGCGGCCGAAGCGAACTGGGTAAAGTCGCCATTCAACATGGCCTGGGTGGGAACGTTGGAGCTACGGTCGGTGGGATCGGAGCGGGTGATCGTGCCTTGGTAGCCGCCGAAGAAAAACAGCTTGTTGTGCAAGATGGGGCCGCCCAGCGTGCCGCCAAACTGATTGCGCTTCAGGCTGTCGCGGGGCAGGCCGTTGGCGTTATTGAAGAAGTTGTTGGCGTTGTAGGCGTAATTGCGGACAAACTCGAACAGGTCGCCGTGGAAGCCGTTGCTGCCGGATTTAGTCACCACGTTCACGGCGGCGCCGGCGTGGGCGCCGTACTGGGCCGGCAAGGCGCCTGTCTGGACCTTGAACTCCTGCAGCGCATCGGGGAACGGAAACGGCATGTTGAGGCTATTGAAAGGATCGTTGTTGGAAGCGCCGTCCAGCTCGTAGCCGATACCGTTGCTCTGGCCGCCGGCGACCGAGATGGTTTGGGTGGGATAGTTCTTATTCCCGTTCAGATCGCCTCTGGGTCCGGGCGTGGTACCTCCGGCGATGAGGATCAGGTTGGTGATCTGGCGCCCATTGAGCGGCAAGTCGGTTATCGTGCGGCCGGTGACCACGTCGCCGACTCCGTTCGAGTGCGTCTCGACCATGTTGGCGTTGGCGGCGACCTGCACCTCCTGGTTCTGGGTGCCAAGCTGCAGCTTGACGTTGAGCGTGGGGTTGCTGGCCACCTGCAGCTCGATGCCGGTCTGGTTGTAGGTGCTAAAACCGTTGGCCGTGACCTTGAGCGAGTAGGGGCCAGCCGGTAGGTTGGTGAGGGTGTAGGCGCCGTTGGCGCCCGCGGTGGTGGCGCGCGTGAATTGGGTATCCGTTTGCGTGGCGGCCACCTGCGCGCCCGGGATCACCGCCCCCGAGGCATCGGTGACGACGCCGGCGATCTGCGCCGTGGAAATCGACTGCGCCATTAAGCCCAGCCCGCACAGCAGGCCAAACAGAGTCAAGGTGCACACACGTCGCATGGTCAGCTCCTTATGTCCCCTTCCGCCTGCTTCCAACGGCCAACGCAGCGGAGCGGCTTTTTAGGCTATAACGAGCCGAAGCTTACCATCCGGCACGGGGCCCGAAACGGTGTAACGGTACTGACACCGTTACGGAAAGCGCACCGCTTGGCCCCCATCCTGGCCGTACCAGGGTTCCGGGCCATCGCCGGCGGGAGGCGGAGGACGGGGGAACGGCGAGCAGCGAGCCACCTACTTGGCGCGGGCGGCGCGGTGGCTTTCTTTCCCGCTCTCCTCCGGCGCCAGCCCCAACTGCCGCACCACCGCGGCGAAGCGCCGGTCCTGGCGCGGCCGGTCCCAACGCGGATCGACGTTCACGCACAGCAGCTCCATGCACCGGTCCTGGCAGGCCTTGGCGAGCCAATCAAAGCCCTCGTCGTTCTTCCCCAGCGCGAAGTAGAGCGAGGCGAACTCCATGGGCGAGACGTAGCGCGTGGCGGCCATGTCCCGCAGCTTTTTGATGATTTCCAGGCAGCGCGCGCGCTGCCCGGTGAGCGCGTACAGATGCCCCAAAGCCCCGTGCATGCGCGGCATGGTGGGCGCCAGATGGATGGCCCGCTGGCACGCCGCCGCCGCCTCGTCAAACTCCTGCCGCAGCTCTTGAATCAACGCCAGCGTCCAGAAAGCCGCCGAAAAGTGGGGATTGAGCTCGATGGCGTGGTCGCACTGCGCCAGCGCCAGGTCGTACTCGCGCCGGTAGCAATGAATCAACGCCAAGTCGCGCGCGATAATCGCCGAGACCGGGTCGAGCGATTGCGCAATGCGCACCTCCTCGCCCGCCTCCGGCAGCCGGCTCATGGGCACCAGGACGTTCATGGCGTACCAGTGATGGGCGGTCGAGTAGCTGGGATCGAGGCTGATCGCCTGCCGGAACTGGCGCTCCGCCCCCGCCCAATCCCAGTCCTGGCTGGCTTTGACGTGGGCGAGCGAGGTGAGCGCCTCGACCGCATCCGGCGCCAGCAGCACCGCCGTCGAGGCATTGTCGGCGGTCTTGGTCCACACCTCCGCCGGCGCCAGCACCCCGTAGTGGCCGAGCAGCGAATAGGCATCGGCTAAACCGCTGTGGGCGAGCGCGAATTGCGGTTCCTCCAACCTGGCCCGCTCGAAAAATTCAACCGCCTTCCGCAGGCTCTCCTCGGTGCGCTGATTCAGGTGGTAGCGGCCTTGCAGATAAAGGTTCCGCGCCGCCAGGTTCTCGACCGGATGCCGTCCCCGCCTCTCCTCCGCCGAGCCTGCCAACTCGCTCTGCACCTTGGCCGCCAGCAGCCGGGCCGCCTCCTGCTGCACCTCAAACACCCGCGCCGCGTCGCCGTCGACGCTTTCCGACCAGAGATAACAGCCGTTCGAGCCATCCACCACGTGCAGGATGACCCGCAGCTCGCCGCCTGCCTGGCTCACGCTCCCGCCAGCGAGCAGGGCCGCCGCCGGCTCCGTGCTGGCCGTCGAGGCGTCGACCGTGCGGATGCCCTTGAGTTTAGCCAGCGCGCACACCACCTCCTGGCGCAGGCTCTTGCAGAAGTACCCCAGCTCAGCGCCCCGGCTATGGTCGGCGAACGCCTGCACCGCCACCGTGTTGCGCGTCGCCAGCGCCACCGCCAGCGAGATGCGGGCCGGATCCGCCGTCCGCGGCGCAAACGCCGGCGTATAGCCGCCCTTGGGCAGATCGATCAGCAGCTCCGCGCTATCCCCTTCCTCGCTGTAATACCTCTCTAACAAGGCCCGCAGGCGCCGCGCCTGCACGCGCACGATGGGATCGGTACGCGGATCGAACGTATCCGGCTTATCAAATACCGCGACCCCAACCACGTACTCCTTGATCTGGTCCTTGCGCTCGGAGAGGGCTTCGCCGACGATGAACTCCAGGAAGCGCCGCAGCCGTCCCGCACCGCGAAACGTGGCGCTGTTGGCGATGCGCGCCAGCTGCTGCTTGACCGCCTGGACGTTGGCCAAATCGACGTTGGCCAGATTGGCCGCGCTGGGGCTGCCCACCATACCTTGAGTCTACTCCGCGCGCCGGGTGCCAGCGCCCAAGCATGCCCTACGCCTGTTGCCGGCAGTGGGTCTCGCGCGTCAGCGCCAACAGCACAATCGAAGCCACCGACCAGATCAGCATCACCGCGAACGCCAAGCGATACGCCTCGGGGCTATAAATGCGGGCGCCGTGCGCCATGGCGCCGTTCCAGTGCCGGTCGAGCAGCAGCCCAATGCCGGGCTGCAGCACCATGGGACCGATGATGTTGCCCATGTTCATCAGGCCGGTGATGGTGCCCAACTGCTGCTCGGGCACCGATTCCTTGCCGAACGCGAACCCCAGAATGCAAGACGAGCCCACGAACCCCGCCACCCCCGCCAGGACGATGAAGGTCCCGGCCCCCAGGCCCGGCACCAGCACCATGGTGGCCCAGGTGATGGCGGCCACGACGGCGCTGCCCACGTAGAGCGGCTTGCGCCCCCCAATCTGGTCGGAAAAGTGCCCCATTAACGGGCTGGCGATGGCAAACGCCAGCAGCATGACCATGTCCACGTTGGCGGCGCGGGTGGGCGTCATCCCAAAGCGGGCCTCGAGGTAGGGCGGCCCCCAGAGCCCGGCGAAGGTCAGCACCGGTCCCAACAAGCCCCCCTGGGCAAAGAAAATCAGCCAGGTGTTGCGGTAGCGGAACAGTTCGCCGACGCCCCGGACCTGCTCCCCCAGCGAGGCGTGCCGCAGCGTGCGCAGCGACTCCGGCGCATAGCTGGCGAGGCCGATCTCGCCCGGATCGTTGCGCACCAGCCAGAACACCAGCCCGGCGATCCCCAGCACCACGGCGCCGCTGGCCACGATCACCGGCCGCCAGGAGAAGTGCTGGACCAGGATGCGCAGCGGGGTCTGCGCCACCAGCGCCCCGACGTTGCCGACGAGCAGGCTCAAACCGGTGAGCATGGCGAAGCGGCGCGCCGGAAACCAGTGCGTGATCAGCTTCAGGGTCGAAATCCAGGCCACCGCGGTGGCCCCGCCGATGAGAGCCCGCGCCACGCAGGCCATGCCAAAATGGCCGGTCCCGCCGAACAGAAAGCTGCCCAACGCGGTCGACACCGTGCCCACCAGCAGCAGCTTGCGCGCTCCCCAGGAGTCCACCAGGATCCCCACCGGGATCTGCATGGCCACATAGGCGTAAAAGTAGGTGGCCGAGAGCGTCCCCAAGCCGGCGGCGCCGACGGTGAAGGCGCGCATCAGCTCCTGCGTCATCACCGCCGGCGAGACGCGCACGAAATAGGCGACGAAATAGAAGAGAACCGGGGCGACCCAGACCAGCCACGACCGCCAAGCCGGGGGAAACACGGCGCGGCCGCCGCGGAGTGCAGCCTCGGGTTGGGCGTTCAGACGGCCCCCATGCCGGCGCGAGCACCCGCCCGACAGAGTTCCCGCAGATGTAGCTCGCAACCGGGACGCGCGGCAGTGCACCGTCGCCGGTGCACGCGCCCGCGCCCGTGCTCAATCAGCGCAGCACCGGCTTGGGGCTCCGGGGCCCCCACGCCGGTGCGAGCATAAGCGGGACGCGCGGCGCAGCCGCGCTGGGGCCCGCGCCCATAATTAGTTCCCCGGCCGGGAAATGTCATTGATATTCCAGTAGCCCGGCGTGGGCGTGGCGATATTCTCCATGGCGACTTGAATCACGGTGGGCACGGAAGCGGTCAGCGCTTCCCGCAGCGCCGGGCCCAGTTCGGCGGCCGCGCCGATCTGCACCCCGCGCGCCCCATAGCCCCGTGCTATCGCCGCGTAGTCCACCACGTAGGGCGATCCGTCCTTCTGAAACACGCAACCAAACTCGGTGCCATAGTGCATGGATTCCAACCCGGCGATGGTTCCGAAGGCCGTATTATCCATGACTACCCAGACCACGGCCAAGCCCGCTTCCATCGCTGTGGCGACGACCGAGGGGTTGGCCCCGAAGCCGCCATCGCCGATCAGGCACAACGCCGCCCGCCGCGGCTGCGCGTATTTCACCCCCAGCACCGACGCCGAGCCAAACCCCATGGTCGCCAACCCGCTCGGGGTGATGAACGTCCCCGGCACCGAAAACGGGAACTGCTGGCCCACGCCGTTTTTATTCCATCCCACGTCGGTCGTGATGAACCCATCCGCCGGCAGCGCTTTCCGCACCTCGCTCAGAATCCGCTCCGGGCGCAGCGGAAACTGCTCCGAGGTCCACTGCTCGGCCCACTGCGCCGCGAACGCCTTCCGGCCGGCGGCGATGCGCTCGCGCACGCCCGGACGGGCTGGCCCCCCATGCGCTGATCGCAGCTTCC
Source organism: Terriglobales bacterium (assembly GCA_025451775.1). GTDB lineage: Bacteria > Acidobacteriota > Terriglobia > Terriglobales > SCQP01 > SCQP01. The sequence continues at coordinate 3,377 of JANWJU010000047.1, read as the reverse complement.
GCGCTGCCTCCGCAATCGCCTCCAAGGCCAGTTTGGCGTCGGCCACCGCCCCCAATTCCACCGGATAATTGCGCCCGATCTCCGCCGCGTCGATATCGATTTGGATCAGGCGCGTCCCTTGCATGTCGAAGCTGTAGCGCGGATCCCAGGAGCTCGAGCTGGCTTCCGCAAACCGCGTCCCCAGCGCCAGAATGGTGTCGGCCGCGCGGCAGAACTCGTTGGCGATGGGCGTGCCCCAGAACCCGGTCATGCCCAACAGCAGGGGATGATCCGTCGGCAGGCAGGTCGTCCCCATCAAGGTATGGGCCACGGGCACCTCCAGCGCCTCGGCCAAATCGCGCAGCGCCGTCGTGCCGCCGGAGGAGATCACCCCGCCGCCGGCATAGATCACCGGGCGTTGGGCGCCGGCCAACATCCCGGCGATGCGGGCCGCGGTCGCCTCCGCCAGCCGCGGCGGCTCGACCTTGGGCGGGGTCAATGAAAACGCATCCGCCGGCAAGTCCGCCGAGAACACGTCCATGGGCACGTCCACCAGCACCGGCCCCGGGCGCCCGCTCTGCGCCAAGTGAAAGGCGCGCTCGATCACGCGCGGCAGATCCTCGGCCCGGTCGACGCGGTACACGCGTTTGCAGAACGGACGGTAAATCTGGAACTGGTCGGCGTCCTGATGGAGGTTGATCTCCTGATGCGGGTGGCGGCCGTGATAATACGACGGGACATCGCCAGCGATCACCACCATGGGAATGGAATCCAGCGCCGCGTTGGCCACCCCCGTGGCCGCGCAGGTCAGCCCCGGACCCAGGTGAATCAGCAACACCCCGGGCTTGCCCGAGGCCCGGGCGTAACCATCGGCGGCGTGCGCCGCCACCTGCTCATGCCGGGCCGAAACGTAACGGATTCGGCTGCCACGCAGGGCGTCGAGCATGGCGATGATGGTGTGCCCGCAAAGGCCGAAGACGACCTCGACGCCGATGCGTTCCAGGTACGACACCAGTCCATAGGCTGCGATCCGCTCCCCGGCGGGGGTCGCATCCCGGGGTGATTTCACGGGCAGCTTGGGTTCCGGGACCGGTGCAGCCACGGTGGTTGCGGCGGGGTGGTTCATGGGAATGTCTCGGGCCTTATCTCGGCCATGGCTCAAAAAATCTCGCTGTTGTAGAACTCGCCAAACAGCTCGGCGTCCGGCGGCCGGTCCTCTGGGATGGGACGGCTCACCCAGGTCACGTTCATGTAGTGCTTCAGGGAGATGTTTTCGTTGGTGATGTTGCCGCCCCAGATGCCGCACCCCATGCTCGAGGTCATCGGCATGCCGTTGGTGAACGTGCCCGCATTGGACTTCGACTGCACCTGCCGCACCATCATCCGGCTCACGGGCGCCATCAGCGCCAGCCGGTGAATGTGCTCGTCGTCATGGGAATAAATCCCGCACGAGTGCCCTTTCCCGCCGGTATCGAAGATCTGCCGCACCTTGTCCAGACATTGATCAAACCCCTCGAAGCTGAACACCGCCAGCACCGGCCCCAGCTTCTCGGTGGAAAACCAATGCTGTTTGCCGATCTCGCGCGCCTCCACGAGCAGGAACGTCTTGCCCTCCGGCAGCGCAAACCCCGCCAACTCGGCGATGGCCGCCGCCGGACGCGCGATCGTCGCCGGCGTGCGGTGCCCCTCGGCATCCCAGTAGACGGCGCGGAGTTGCTGCGCTTCCTGATCGTTCAGCAGATATCCGCCCTCGTTTTGCAAGGCGCTGCGAAGCGCGTCATAGATCCGGCTGTCGGCCAGCAGGTTGCCGTCGGCCGAGCAGCCCGAGCCGTTGTCGTTGGTCTTGCTGATGCGGATCATGCGCGCCGCGTCGCCGATGTCCGCCGTCTCGTCAACGACGATGGTGGCGTTGCCCGCGCCCACCCCATACGCCGGTTTGCCCGAGCTATACGCCGCCCGCACCATGTTCTGCCCGCCCGTGGCCACGGTGAGGTCGCAGATCGACATCAACTCCTGGGTCAGCGGCACGCTCGGCTTCTCGACGCACTGGAACACGTCCGGGTTGATCCCTTCCCGCTCCAGCGCCTTGCGCAGCAGCCGAATCACCTCGCCGGTGGTTTTCTTACTGGCCGGATGCGGACAAAAAATCACCGCGTCCTTGCACTTCAGCGCGTAAATGGCGCTACCAATGGGCGTCACCACCGGGCTGGTCACCGGAATCAAAACCGCCACCACCCCCGCCGGCTTGCCGTACTTGACGATGCCCTTCTCCGGAATCTCCTCGATCACGCCCATGCTCTTCTGCCGCAGCGCGTCCCGCAGTATGCCCAGCGCCTTCAGCCGCCGCGTGGGCTCGCGTCCGCCCATGTGCGTCTCGTCCACGCTCATGTTGGCCAGCCGCTGCGCCACCGTTTCGTTGGACGTGACCCAGGTGATGGCCCGGCACAGCCGGTCGACCGCCGCCTGGTCCAGACTGGCGATATCCTGCATGGCTTGCCGCGCCCGTTGCAGCAGCAGCGCTGCCGTCTCGCGCTCGGCATCGGTGACCGGTCGCGTTGACGAATGTACTTTCGTGGTCGTGGTTCCCATATCTCCCGCTCAATTCAATTCCCGTGGCGGCTCGCCGTCATAGGTCACGGGAATGCGGATGCGCATCGGCCGTTCCCGCGTGTACTCCTCGGCCACCTCGGCCGTGAGCCCGGCCACGCGCGCCACCAAAAACAACAGCCGCCCCGCCTGCGGCGGAAACCCCATATCGAACAGCACCGCCGCCAGCGCGCCATCGATATTCATGGGCAGCGGTTTAATCTGGGTGGCCACGGCCGCCTCCAGCGCCCGCATGAACTCGATGCCCACGCCCGCCAGCTGGTGCTGGGCGGCCAAGCTAAACAAAACCTCGACCCGCGGGTCCTTGTGATGAACGCGATGTCCCAGCCCCGGCAGCCGGACCTTGCGCTGCTGGGCATCGGCCACGGCGGCCTCGGCCGCCGCCTGCGCCGTCAGCTCGCCGCTGCGCATCTTGGGCGCGGCGTGTTCGATCAGCGCCATGGTCAACGCCCCGGCGCCGCCGTGCTCGTTCCCAATGGTTAAAATCCCGGCCGCTACCGCCGCCGACTCCGATTGCCTGTTCCCCGACGCCGCCAGCCGCGCGGCCGCGCACGACGGCGCCCCCGAACCGTGGTCGGCGCAAGCCACTAGAATGGCGTCCAGCAACGCCCGCTCCCCCACCGACGGCATCCGCCCCCGATGCAGCAGGAAAATCACCTCGGTAAAGCTCGCCTGCCGCATCAGCGCCACGATATCGTAGCCCCGATAGCGGATGCTCGCCTCGTCAGCCTGGACGATACTAGTGCGCCAACTACTGTTGGCGCTGGCTTCATTCGTGCGCCAACTACTGT